>JAYTRQ010000122.1:0-2174 GCA_043746125.1 Armatimonadota bacterium
CCGAAGAGGAAGCGCCCGAATAGCGGGCCGGGCGCGAGGCGGCTGGGCGTCATGGGCAGCTTGTCGCCAACTATCTCCCCTGCGGCCAGGATCTTGAAGACGAGCACCGTCTTGGGCGTACCCAGCCATCTCAAAAACGGCGAGGTCGTGAGAGCGTCCGGATGCGCGCTCGCTAGGTGATCCGACGCCAGGGCTGGGCCACCCATGCTCCGCATCCCGGTCACGGCCCCGAGGGCGGCGGCTTGAAAATAAGTATGAGGCATTGTGTTTCCTTTCTGACTTTGTTTTTGGGGTGGGAGGAATGCTTTCATTATACCGACTCCTTCCACCACTCTGGCGTGGGTGGTGTGATTGGGTCAGATCTTCCCACTTCCCGAACGATCAACTTGACAATAGGCCCCATTTTCGCCCATAATATAGGGCCAAAGAATGACTTAAAACGTGGCTTAAAACCGAGTTTAGAAGAAGGAAACCGTGAGAGCGAACGAAATAGACGACGACGCGATTTCAGACGTCGCGATTATCGGCGGCGGGCCGGTGGGGCAGTATGCGGCCTTTTACGCGGGCCTGCGCGGCATGAAGACCAAGGTGATTGACAGCCTGCCGCAACTAGGCGGGCAGTTGTCCGCCCTGTACCCCGAGAAGTACATCTTCGATGTGGCCGGATACGCCAAAGTGTACGCCCGTGACCTCGTTGACAATCTGTCCGAGCAGATGATGCAATATAAGCCGGAATTGGCGCTTGACGAGAAGGTCGTCACTCTCGTGTCGGAAGATGGCTTGATTACGATGGAGACTGAGAAGGGCCACACGCACAGGGCCAAATCGGTCATCGTCGCGGCTGGGGTAGGGGCGTTCATGCCCCGCAAGATCGCGCAGGCGGGCCTAGACGAGCTGGAAGGGCGCGGTCTGCACTACTTCGTCACCGACAAAAGCATTCTCGCTGGGAAGCGCTTGCTGGTGGTCGGCGGCGGCGACAGCGCCTTTGACTGGACCATGAACCTGTATGACTCGGCCGCCAGCATCATGCAGATCCACCGCTCGGACAAGTACAAGGCGCACGAGGACAGCATCCAAAAGGTTATGGCCCTGCCCATCGAGTTTAAGACCTTTCATGAGGTTAAGTGCGTACATGGCGAGGAGCATGTGGAAGGGGTGACGATCTTTGACAACCGCACCAAAGAGGAGTTCTATTATCCCTGCGATGAGATCCTGTTCAGCCTGGGTTTTCTAACCAACCTAGGCCCGATCAAGCAGTGGGGACTGGAGATCATCGGCAATTCCATTGACGTCAACTCGCGCATGGAGACGAACCTGCCCGGCGTCTACGGCGCGGGCGACATCGTGACGTACGATGGCAAACTGAAACTGATCGCGACGGGTTTCGGGGAGGCCGCCATCGCCGTCAACCATGCCAAGGCACATGTGGACCCTGTCGCTAAGGTCAACCCCGGCCACTCATCCGAGAACGTGCCCGAGAAGAAGCCGCACTAGCCGCACAGAGGATGTCGATGCTTGTTGAGTACCCCTACGCACGGAACTATCTATTCACGGCCCTCGCATCAGCCCCGGCACTGTTTAACCACCTGCTGTCGGGGCTGACCGATGAGGAGGCCGACCGGCAGCCGGACCCGGACCGCTTCACGATCCGTGAGGTTATGGCGCACCTGGCCGACTGGGAGCCTGTCTTTTTAGAGCGTCTGTCGCGGATGCGGGCGGAAGACCGCCCCACACTACCCGGCTACGACGAGGGGCAGTGGGCGATTGACCACAACTACGCTCAAACGGACTGGCGTGAGCAAGGTTCCCTCTTTGCTGAACGTCGCGCGGCTCTCGTGACTTTCCTCCACTTGTGTGCACCCGGCGACTGGCCGCGCACCGCCGACCGCCCGGAGATCGGCACTCTCACCCTTGAGGCCCAGGCGCTGCTCATCCCAATGCACGACACATACCACCTGCGTCAGATCGCTGAGTGGCGTGCAGGCTTCGCCTAATGGCAACCGAAGAAGCTGTAGACGAGCGCCTTCTGGCGGATTTCGTGGTGCGTCTGAGCAGTTTGGGCTACGGTACGGTCGGCATTGTGGAAGCGCTAGTGCTGTCACCCGAACCGAACTGCCACCATACCGTCCACTCTCTACGTGTCCTGCCGAACACCGGCCCGGAGGGGCAGTATC
>JAYTRQ010000123.1:0-2168 GCA_043746125.1 Armatimonadota bacterium
CCCGGCTCGCCGCTCGGGGTGGACCTGCCGGGCGAAGCCCCAATGGCCTACTTCCTGCACTCCTACTACTGCGTCCCGGACGACCCCGCCGACGCCGCCGCGGCCACGGACTATGGTGTCCCCTACTGCTCGGCCCTGCATCGGGGCAACGTCTGGGCCACCCAGTTCCACCCGGAAAAGTCCGGCCCGGTCGGGCTTGCCATTCTGCGTAACTTCGGGCGGCTTTAGACAAGGAGACCGAATGTGGAGAGTTTAGTCATCGTCATCGCGCTCATCAGTTCCTTCGGCTTTGTGCCGCTCACGGTCTGGGTCGCCAGCAAGGCGAAACTGGACCGGCTGAAGATCGAGCGAGACATGCAGCGGAATGCGCTGGGGCCACAGGATGGAAGCGCATTGGAAGAACTCAAGGCGCTGCGGACCGAGGTTGCGGCCCTGCGTGATACCAGCACTCAGTTCGACCTGAGCCTGGAACACGCAGTCCAACGTCTGGAAGATCGCGTCAGCCGGAGCGAGAAAGCCGCGCCACCTAAACCACAGATAGTAACGGAAGAAACACAGTCGGTGGGGCTGCGTTAGGAGTAGAGCATGGGAGCCGAGTTTATAAACGACGTTTTGCAGCCCCTAGCTGTGTTCGGCGGCATCGCGATGGTTATCTGGGCATCCGCGAAAGCCAAACTGGAACACAGGAAACTGGATATGCTGCGCGGTCAGCCGCCCGTATCGCTGCCCCAGAACGATGCCGTGCTGTCCGAACTGAAAGCACTTCAGCAGCAGATGGCCGAGATGCACAGCACCAGCCATCAGTTCGACATCTCGTTCGACGAGGCCCTGGGCCGGCTGGAAGGCCGCGTCGGGCGGCTGGAAACCAAAAGCACAGTGAGTACGGTCCAGGCGACGGACACGCCCCAGACCCTCCGAAACGGTCAATCCCAATGACTACCCCCATCCTGCGCTACAACGACGGTTCGCAGAACCCGCCCCGTCTGCGCGTCCAGCATTCCCTCTGGTCGCTGATCGGCCTGCCGATGAACGCCACCCCCGACGCGGAATGGACGCTGGCGGAAAAGTTCGAACGGGTCAAGGCAGCGGGCTTTGAGGCCGTAGAGTGCTGGCTGGACGAGAGTGACGAGGCCCGGCACAAGGCGGCCCTGGACGCGACCGGCCTGCACCTCGTTTTAGGCCACCACCCCCACTCCATTGAGGACACGCGCCAGGGCGTAGCACAGGCCAAGCGGCTTAAAGCCGACTTCGTCTTTGCCCAGCCGTACCACCCCTACGTGCCGCTGGACGAGGTCGTCCCCAAACTGCGCGAGGCCGTCCAAATCGCCGCCGACGAGGGGCTGACGCTGTTCATCGAGACGCACCGCAACAACGTCCCCGAGAGTCTCAATCAGGCATTGGCCCTGCTGGAACGGATGCCCGAGGCCACGTTCACGGGTGACTTCTCCCACTTCGTCGTCATTGGCGAGTTCTACGGCTGGGCCGATGAGGGCGCAATAGACCGCATGGACCCCGTCCTGCGTCGGACCGCCCACCTGCATGGGCGTATCTCCAACGGTGAGCAGGTGCAGGTGGACGTCGGCGATGGGTCCGGTGACACGGCCCAGTTCTTCGTCCGGCTGTGGGCGCGGGCGATGTCCCACTGGCGCGTGGGGGCCGGACCGGGCGACGTCTTCCCCTTCGCCAGCGAGCTAGGCCCGCCGCGCTACGCCATCACGACGCCCGACGGCAAGGAATTCAGCGACCGCTGGGAGCAGAGCCTGGTGATGAAGCGTCTGGCCGAGCAGGCATGGGCGCTGTCGGAGGAGGGTTGAGCCAGATGGACGTGAGCAGTGGGCAGTACGTGTACGGGCGGGGCGGCCACTCCGCCTTTCACACGAGCGACTACGTCTTCCACCAGCTCATCCCGTACCTCGGCAACAAGCGTAAGCTGCTGGGACTGATCCAGCGGGCGCTGGCGAAGACGGACGCGGCGCCCGGCGCGACTTTTCTGGACCTGTTCGCGGGCAGCGGCGTCGTCTCACGGATGGCGAAGAAGAGCGGCTTTCGGGTCATCTCCAACGACTGGGAACCCTACGCCGAGCAAATCAACCGCTGTTACGTGGAGTGCAACGCGGTTCCGGAATTTAAGCACTTCGGCGGCTATGAGAACGCCATCGCAGAACTTA
>JAYTRQ010000124.1:0-6901 GCA_043746125.1 Armatimonadota bacterium
ACTGACCGCGTTCACGGCCCTAGACGGCGAACCGTTCTATGACGAGGGAGATGAGGATTATCATGCCTCCTGAGCCAAAGCGCGGCGAAGTCTGGCGGGTAAACTTGGAGCCGACGGTCGGGTCCGAGATTCAGAAGTCGCGTCCATGCGTCGTGGTGAACGCCAACAGCGTCGGGCGGCCTCCCGTCCGTCTCGTTGTACCCCTGACCGGGTGGAAGTCCGGCTATGCTGACTACCCGTGGTGTGTTCAGGTCGGTCCTGACGAAGCTAACGGCTTGACAAAGCTCTCCGCTGCCGGCACGTTCCAGATGCGGTCGGTCTCAACCCTGAGAATGTCGGCGCGTCTAGGGTGGTTGCCCGACGCCCTGATGGCGGCTATCGCCAAAGCCGTTGCCGTCTGCGTGGACTACGAGCCATAACGTGGATTACCAGGACACCATCACGATTGAACCCGGCAAGCGCAGCGGCAAGCCCTGCATCCGCGGCCTGCGGATGACCGTCTACGACGTGCTGGAATACCTCGCCTCCGGCATGACCGAGGCCGAAATCCTGGCCGACTTCCCGGACCTGACCGCCCAGGACATCCGCGCCTGCCTCGCGTTCGCCGCCGGAGACTGAAAATGGCTGACCAACTCCTAAACACGCTGGCTGTGACTGGGCAGATCAAAACGGAGTTGAGCAAAGCCCGTTCCGTTAAGATCGTCATGCCGTATATTACGCTCGCTGGCTTGGCCTTATTGTTGGATAAGATAAACCAACTTCCACCCAGAAAAGCTTTCCATGTTGACTTACTGACGCGCTTCGATGCAGAGAGCATTCTAGCTGGTGCTTGTGAGTTGGAAGCACTGGAAAAGCTATTAGACCAGAAAAATCCAGCCGTTACTGTTAAGATCAAACGGCGTGACAACCTCCATGCCAAATGCTTTATCTTTGATGAG
This sequence comes from Armatimonadota bacterium, assembly GCA_043746125.1. Classification (GTDB taxonomy): domain Bacteria; phylum Armatimonadota; class Armatimonadia; order Armatimonadales; family Capsulimonadaceae; genus JANXMY01. Next base: position 939 of record JAYTRQ010000124.1, read on the forward strand.
CGGTCTCTAATCGTCGGCTCCTCCAATATGACTCACGCAGGGCAGACGAGCAATATAGAGCTTGGTTTCTACTCATCAAGTCGCGCTGTTGTTGCCACGGCTCTGTCGGAGTTCGACGCGTACTGGCAGAAATCCCTATATATCACTCGTGAATGGATAACTGAGCAGCGCACCATGTTGCAACCTTTCTTGAAGCGATACAAAGCTTTGCGCTCTGAGACACGGGGCTTGATGATCTTGCAAAGTATCCGAATGCCGGGAGCTGAAGACGATTTTCTGACAAGCCTCAGACAGATCCTTAAGAAAGCGAAACCGGTAAAAGGTGTGCCCCTATCCTGGCTGGAAAAGGAGATGCATCGGGTAGGCCAGAGCAGTCTTAATGAGGATGAGCCTATTCTGAACGTGGGGAAGCGGGTCAGTTTCCTCAAGGTGCTTGGCCTCATCAATGATAATGAGGGCATGTGCTTTTTGACCGATTTAGGGCGAGAGTGCTACACAGACAACGGGAAGCTATTAGTGAGAATGGCTGCAACCTTCCCAATCCTGAGCAATAGCTACGAGGCTATCCTCGCGTCTCGGCAGTACAAGTTCAAAGACATCGCCTACGTTGATCCCGTTGATGCGGAGAACCCGATGGTGCCGAGCCAAACACTCAGAAACGCGGTCCATTGGCTGGCAGCTTTTGGCCTTCTAAAAGAGGAGAGAGTAGGCGGGAGCTACCGGTTTGGGCGCAGGAGAAGCGCACTCGCAAGTTTATTGTGATGCTAGGATTTTGATAATGACTTTGCCGTTTCTGCAAGATTATCTAAAGCCGACCCCGTGGATAGACTTTGACAGCCCCGAGATACAGGCGCACCTGGCGGCCCATCCCACGGACGGCCGCCCGGACGAGGCCGTCATCCAGGACACGTTCGAGTTCGTCCGGGACCGGATCGCGCATTCGTGGGACGTCGGGAGCCGCCGCGTCACCGGCTCGGCGTCCGAAGTGTTGCGGTTTGGCGAGGGCATCTGCTACGCCAAGGCGCACCTGCTGGCCGCCCTGCTGCGGGGCCGGGGCATCCCCTCCGGCCTGTGCTACCACCGTCTGACGCTGGGCGACACGCCCGAGACCGGCCACTGCCTGCACGCGCTGAACACGGTCTACGTCCATTCGCGGCACAAGTGGATTCGGCTGGACGCGCGGGGCAACAAGCCTGGTGTGGACGCACAGTTTTCTTTGGACGAGGAACGTCTGGCGTTCGCCGTGCGCCCTGAGTGCGGCGAGAGAGACTACGGCGTGAACCTGGCCGATCCGCCCCCCGTTATCACGCGGACGCTAGAGGCGCACGCCGACTGCCGCGAACTGTACGCCCACCATCTGCCGACGGAGTTGTGACTATATGACAACCGTTCTTGACCCACACGCGGACACGCCGCAGAATCCGCCCGAGACGCCGCTGACGTTCGAGCAGTTCTTGGCCTGGGTGGAAGAGGACGATTACGCCGAGTGGGTGGACGGGGAAGTTGTTTTCAAGGGTGCGGAGCGCGCCACGCATCAGGACCTTCTCGGCTTCCTGGCCGGTGCCCTCGGCTCCTATGTAGAAGATCACGACGCGGGCGAGTTCATCACCAGCCCCTACCTGATGAAGCTGGCCCGCTCCGCCCGTGCGCCCGACATCACGTTTATTGCTAAAGCGAAGGAGCACCGGCTACAAGAGTATTTTCTGGATGGCCCGGCGGACATAGCGATTGAGATTGTCTCTTCGAGCAGTGCCACGCGAGACCGGGGCACGAAGTACGGCGAGTATGAGGCGGGCGGCGTCCGCGAGTATTGGATTATAGACCTGGACACGAAACGCGCCGACTTCCTTGTCTTAGACGCTGTGGTCTTCTGCCCGGATTGCGGCTGGCGCAAGCCTGCCCGGCAGATCTTCGACCACACGTTAGACAGTCTGGGGGCGACACCCGGCCAGTGCGTCTTCGTCGGTGACGATCCGCGCTGGGACGTCGCCGGGCCGTTGGGCGTGGGCATGGAGGCCGTTTTGATTGACCGGAAGACGCAGACGCTTCCGGACGTGCTGCCTTTCCAGAGGGAACCATGATTTTAGAAGCGGCTTTGCTCAGCGTCAAGCCAGGTCAGGGGGCGGAGTTTGAGGCAGCCTTTCGCCAGGCATCGCCGATCATCGCCTCCATGCCGGGCTATCTAGGCCACGAACTACAGCGCTGTCAGGAGGTGCCGGACAGATACTTCCTGCTGGTGCGCTGGCGGGCGCTGGAGGATCACACCGTCGGCTTCCGGCAGTCGGCGGGGTATGCCGAGTGGCGGCGTCTGCTGCACCACTTCTATGACCCGTTCCCCATCGTGGAGCACTTCGCGTCGGTTCCACTCTAATCGGTTGCATTTGGAGGAGTCACCCATGACACAGGCCGAAGTTCTCATCCAGGCCCTGCCGTATATCAAACAGTACGCGGGCAAGACCATCGTCGTCAAATACGGCGGGGCGGCCATGCTCGACGAGACGCTCAAGGCCGCCGTCATGCAGGACATCGTCCTGATGCGTTACGTCGGCATCAACCCCATCGTCGTGCATGGCGGCGGGCCGGAGATCAGCGAGGCCATGCACCGCATGGGCAAGGAGCCGCAGTTTGTCGGCGGCCTGCGCGTGACGGACGCCGAGACGATGGAGATCGTCGAGATGGTCCTGGCCGGCAAGACCAACAAGGGCATCGTCGCCCACCTCAACCAGCAGGGGGCGCTGGCCGTCGGCCTGTCCGGCAAGGACGGGAACCTAATCGTCGCCGAACGCGAGACCACCAAGGGCGACATTGGGTTCGTCGGCCGCGTGACGAACATCAACCCGGCACTGCTGCACACATTGGTCGGCGCGGGCTACGTACCGGTCGTCTCCACCGTCGCCATCGGCAAGAACGGCGAAAGCTACAACGTCAATGCCGACACGGTCGCGGGTGAGCTGGCCGCCGCCCTGGGTGCGACCAAGCTCATTATGATGACCGACGTCGAAGGGATTTATCAGGACTTCGCCGACAAAGAGAGTCTCATTCGGGAGATGTCTGTCAAGGATGCCCGCCAGCTTATCACGGACGGCCATGTGGACCGGGGCATGATCCCCAAGGTGGAGGCGTGTGTCACGTCCGTCGCGAACGGTGTGGAGCGGGCGCACATCCTGGACGGCCGCCTGCCCCATGCCCTCTTGATCGAGATCTTCACCGATCAGGGCTTGGGAACGATGATCCGGTAGCACGCGATGACACAGCAGTACCAGAACTATGAGATAGACGAGGACCCGGTGCGCATAGACTTCGCCCGTGTCCACGCCTGGCTTACGGAGACCTATTGGAGTCCCGGCGTTGCCCGAGACCGGGTCGAGCGGGCTGCCGCGCACTCGTCGCTCGTCCTGGGTGCCTACGACTCCGACGGGCGGCAGGCCGGTTACCTGCGTGTCATTTCCGACCGGGCCACCTTCGCCTACGTCGCTGACGTCTACGTGGACGCCGCCCACCGGGGCCGGGGCCTGGGCCGCGCCCTGGTCCGCTTCGCCCTGGCCCACCCGGAACATCAGGGCCTGCGCCGCTGGCTCCTCGCCACCGCCGACGCCCAAGGCGTCTACCAGGGAGTCGGCTTTGAGCCGCTCCCACATCCAGAACGCTGGATGGCTCTGTTTCCGTCCCCGCCTGCCTAGAAAGAACACTTTTATGACCACGACCTATGCGCCCGAGCAATCCTACACGTTAGATAAAGCCACCGGCCACATCGCGCCCGCCATAGACGACGCCGAGATCAAGAGACTGGATGACGACTATTTGCTGCACGTCTATGCCCGCCTCCCCCTCACCCTCGTTCGAGGCCAGGGCGCACGAGTCTGGGACGCGAATGGCAAAGAGTACCTAGACTTTCTCGCCGGCATCGCCGTCAATGCCGTCGGCCACTGCCACCCACGCGTCGTCCAGGCCATCCAGGACCAGGCCGCCACGCTGATGCATACGTCCGGCTACTACTACACCGCGCCTGTGGCGAAGCTGGCCGAGAAGCTGGTCGGGCTGGCCGGTATGGACCGCGTCTTCTTCGGAAACTCCGGCGCGGAGGCCAACGAGTGCGCCATCAAGATCGCCCGAAAGTACGCCAAATCACACGGCGGGCCGGGCAAGTACCAAATCGTGTGCGCCCACCAGTCCTTCCACGGCCGCACGATGGCGACCGTCACGGCGACCGGCCAGCCCAAGTATCAGGCGCCGTTCGCGCCGGTCGTGCAGGGCTTCAGCCACGTCCCTTTTAACGACATTGCGGCTTTGGAGGCCGCCGTCACCGATGACACCTGTGCCGTCCTGCTGGAACCCATCCAGGGCGAAGGCGGCGTCTATCCTGCCCACAAATCATACTTAGAAGCCGCCCGCGCTCTCTGTGACAAGCACCACGCCCTGCTGATTTTGGACGAGGTCCAGACCGGCGTCGGACGCACGGGCAAGTGGTTTGCCTACGAGCATTACGGCGTCGTGCCCGACATCCTGACGTCCGCTAAGGCCCTCGGCGGCGGCTTTCCCATCGGCGCGTGCCTAGCGCGGGGCGAGGCGGCGACGACTTTAGTGCCGGGCGACCACGGCAGCACCTACGGCGGCAACCCGCTGGCCTGCGCCGCCGCCCTGGCCGTTCTGGAGACCATTGAGGACGAGCATTTAGTCGCCAACGCCCACGCGATGGGCGCGTACTTCGTGCATCGTCTGAATGAGCCTCCCTTCCGCGACAAGATCGCCGACCTCCGTGCCGTCGGCCTGATGATCGGCATTGAGTTAGTCCAGCCCGATGCTAAGCGGGTCCTGAACGCTGCCATCGAGCGCGGCCTGTTGATGAGCGCCATCGGCGACCATGTGTTGCGGATCGTCCCGCCGCTCCTCATCACCCAGGCCGACATTGACCAGGCCCTAGACGTTCTGGCGGCGGTGCTGTAGTATGCCGGGAGGGTCGGGCTGTGGTAATAGACGATGCGGAAAAAGAGGTACGTCTGCGGCTATATCGGTGGTCAATGGCAGAGGCTCTGCGGGAAGCCGCGTCAGGTCACCCGCTGCTGAGGCTCTTTTGGGATGACCTGGTCACTCTTTACCTGTACGTCGTTGAATCGCAGACCTCCGAAAATCGCTTGCTGCTGACGCGGGCGTCCGTGAAACGCTTCCACCCGCAGGCCGCGTTGCTGGCGGGAGAGCCACTGACGATGGCGGAGCGGGAGGTACTGGACTACTGCCAAAATCTAACTTCTCATCATCTTGCGAAGGGCACGGCATGGAACCTGCGTCAGGGACAAAAGCGCTGGTCTGGCCGCCGTTGAGCCGAAAGCAGCTTATCCCGATCCTGCGCGATAAAATCACGAAGATTGACAAGCGACTGCTCGGAACTCGTCGGCACGTCACAAGGCTGGACTTGGACTACGAAAAGATGCTCAATGAGTGGCAGTTTCACACCCACGTCGGAGCCGACCGTTCCCAATTTTCGTGCGTGCATGGCCTGACTCGGGAGGTTGACAAAGACCCGAAAAAGTGGGCTGAGCCGTTCTCCTTGTCCAGGCTCAATTATGCTTCCCTGCTCGGCGTCAGCAGCATGGGCTGGCGGGTTTATAATATGGAAGACGCCGAAACGGCAGCGGACGGGTTGGCAAAGGTTTGCGCCAAGGTTCTGACCGAAATACCCCCGCTACTGGAAGGATTGTGAGGCCCGACTGGCGGCGGTATGAGGGGAGGTAGTGTGATGGGCAAAGAATGTATTCGGACAGTGAGCGAGGGGATAAATCCCTCTCGTTAGCATGATCGTCCTTCGGATGCGGCTTCACAGCGTCGTCAAGCCCCGCCCAGAGGGCGCTTATTCAGCGAGAGGGATTTATCCCCTCGCTCCTCGCTCTAGGGGAGGCAGCCATGTGGCAGCGATTCACCAAACGCGCCCGCAAAGTCGTCTACTACGCCCAGGAAGAGGCCGGACG
>JAYTRQ010000125.1:0-6896 GCA_043746125.1 Armatimonadota bacterium
CTGGAGGTCAAGAGTTGGGACCCGACTCCTGTCGCTCCGCAGGATCGGGGTGGGATGCGCTGGTCGTTTATCTGCAAGATGAAGAGTAAGTCATTCACGAATGAGATGAGAGACAAGTTCCTCGGGACCACGGCTTTTCTGACATGGCGAGGCATTTTCCCGCCCGCGCCGACGCGATTCGTTCTCCTCTTCCAGCCGCCTCGTCCGCTTGATTCTGCTCTCTTGGTGACGTTCCAGACCCGGATAAAGTCCCAGATTCCCAACCTCTCTCTGTGGCAGGAGCCGATCTACGTCGCCGTGCTTGACCTGGCGGAATGGAACCGGCGCTATCCTCAGTACCCGGCGAGGCTTCTCTAGAACGTTGGGCTTGCGAGTGTTGGCTGGTTTGACCCGCCGGGCGGCGCCCGGGGAGGAATTGTCGGTCGGCGACTGGAAGAACCTGGTTGAGTGCGAGGCGCGGAACAGCGTGTTTCCGGACATTGAGCCGCAGTGGCTCACGCGGCTGGAACACCTGGCGGCGGGATGATACTGCACCGAGCTAAGTTTCGCGGTGGAAAGGGTTATTGCTGCTGTGCCATTGCCATCTGACATCGTCGCGATATTGCACTGCGGTCACGCGGTCGCCGCTGAATTACCCACGGCCAATATTGCTCACAGGACTTACATAATGGTCATCCCAGAAGTCCCCACCATACATCAGTACCCAGAGGCATGGCTGAACGCGGACATGGTTGGGATTCCTTCCCATGCGCCCTTGCCCAAACTTCGAGGCCCTGCATCCATCGGCGGATATGAGATACGTTACATCGTTCATAACGCCAAATACACGGATACGGATTGGGGATGGGATTATGACATGGTGCTGGATGACAAAACGACACGCATCCGGCGCATATTCGTTTCAGATGAGAATGGGATTGAGGCTGCTTTGTCGCCCTGGCTGAACGCTATGTCGTTGTTCCGGTCTCAGGGGGAATTTGACAGCAGCCTAGTCAATAGCCCGATTGAGGGGTACTTGAGCCGGCCTGAAGAACGTCCGCATCTGTGGGAGTAGTGTGCATCGCTTCTTCCAGATTCACGCGCAATGGAAATGCCGCAAAACGGGAATGAAGAAGTAGGCAAGATAGCGCTGATGCCCGGACTGCGGTTTGCCTGAAGGCGCATGGCGTTCCGCGACTGCTGACGTTCAGCACCCAAGATTTCGCCCTTTATACCGGGTTCGTCGCCGTGGACCCTGGACAAGTTTAGCCCGCACTAAGGAGATCAGACTGATGAAAGCCGTTGTCATGGCGGGCGGGGAGGGGACTCGGCTCCGGCCGCTCACCTCCTCCCGCCCCAAGCCCCTCGTCCCCATCCTCAACAAGCCCTGTATGCAGCACACGATTGAGCTGCTGAAACGCTACGGCGTCACCGACATCGTGGTCACCCTCTACTATCTGGCCGATGAGATAGAAGGCTACTTCGGCGACGGGTCCGAGCTGGGCGTTAATCTAATTTATACCGTTGAAGACACGCCGCTGGGGACGGCGGGCAGCGTCAAGAAGGCCGAGCAATACTTAAAAGACGATACGTTTATCATCGTCTCGGGCGATGCCCTGACCGACCTGGACGTGGACAAGGCCCTGGCCTTTCACCGCGAAAAGCAGTCGGTGGCGACGCTGGTTTTGCAGCATGTGGACAACCCCTTGGAGTTTGGGGTGGTCATCACGGACGAGAACGGGCGCATCCGGCGATTCCTGGAGAAGCCGAGTTGGGGTGAGGTGTTCTCGGACACTGTCAACACAGGGATGTACATCTTAGAGCCGTCCATCTTCCAGTACATGGAGCACGACAAGAGCTACGACTGGTCGCAGGACATCTTCCCGCAGATCCTCAAGGAAGAGAAGCCCATGTTCGGCTATGTGCTGGGCGAGTACTGGACCGATGTCGGCTCGCTTCAGCAGTACCGACAGGCGCAGTACGAGATGCTGGGGGGCCAAACGAAGCTGCCCATCGGGGGCACGCCGCAGGGCGGCCACGTGTGGGTGGGCGAGGGGACCGAGATCGACCCGGCCGCCCAGATCGTCGGGCCTGTCTGCATCGGCAAGAACTGCCGCATCAAGGCCAACGCCCTGGTCGGGCCGGACACGGTCATCGGCGACAACTGCCTGATCGAGGAAGGCGCGATACTGCAACGGGCCATCGTGTGGGATTCGAACTACATCGGGGCGCGGTCCCAGCTCACCGCCTGCACGGTCTGCTTCCGCTGCACCATCAAAGAGGACGTCGTCATTCAGGAGGGGGCGGTCGTGGGCGACCGCTGCCACATCGAGTCGGGCAGCACGATCCGGCCTCTGGTCAAGCTCTGGCCGGATAAGGTCATCGAAGCCGGCTCCACGGTTACCATGTCGCTGATCTGGGGTTCCAAGTGGCAGGGGTCCCTGTTCCGCAATCTGGGCGTTTCTGGGATCGCAAACGTCGAGATGACGCCCGACTTCGCCTGCAAGCTGGGCGCAAGCTATGGGGCGTTCCTAAAGAAAGGGTCCACGGTCATCACGTCGCGCGATGCGACCCTGGTCTGCCGGATGCTCAAGCGCGGTCTGATCGCCGGGCTGGTCTCCGTCGGAGTCAATGTGCTGGACAACGAGGGAATGCCCCTCCCAGTCACGCGGCACACCATCCGGTCCACCAACGCCATAGGCGGCATCCATATCCGGCTGGCCCCGGACAACCCCGATCTGGCCCTGATCGAGTTCTTCGATAAGAACGGCATCTACCTGTCCACAAACGGGCAGCGCAAGATCGAGACCATCTTCTACCGGGAGGATTTCGGGCGCACAGCGGCCGACGAGGTGGGCGAGATCGCTTATGTGCCACGCGCCGTGGAGCAGTATTCGCAGGACTTCTTCCGGCTGCTGAACACAGAGGCCGTCCAGAAGCGTGGCTTCCGAGTGGTCGTGGACTACGCCTACAACCGCATTTCAGGCATCCTACCCCAGATGCTGGGCCGGCTGGAGACCGATACGGTCGCCCTGAACGCCTACATGGACGCTAAGAAGTCGCCCAAGACGCCGCACGAGCGGAACGTCCTGATCGAGAGCCTGAGCGACTACCTGGTGACTTTGAAAGCGGACATGGGGGTCTTCTTCGGGGACGACGGTGAGCGCCTAACGGCCGTGGACGAGATGGGGCGAGTGCTGTCGGGGAACGACCTGCTGGCCGTGTTCGCCATGCTCGTGGCACGGGCGAGGCCGGGCGCCCACGTCGCCGTCCCGGTCACGGCCCCGTCCATCATTGAGGGTATCATGGCGGAACACGGTGGCCGGGTCACGCGCACCAAGACCGACGTCCGGTCCTTGATGGCCACGGCGGCGGAGGGACGCGAAGACATCGTCCTGGCGGGCGACTCGGACGGCGGGTTCATCTTCCCCGAGTTCCACCCGGCCTTCGACGGCCTGTTCTCGTTCGCCAAGCTGCTGGAACTGCTGGCCGTCCAGGAAACGACCCTGAGCCAGGTCTGCGACCTGCTTCCCCCCTTCCACCTGGCGATGGCGACCGTTCCCTGCCCGTGGGAGGCCAAAGGCCGCATCATGCGCGTTCTGACGGCCGAGAGCGAGGGGACGCGGACGGAACTCGTGGATGGCATCAAGACCTACCGGGACGACGGCTCGTGGGTGCTGGTCCTGCCGGACGCCTCCGAGCCAAACTTTCGGGTCTACGCCGAGGCGGCCAGCCGGGACCGGGCGAACGAACTGGTCCACCGGTCCGTGCTGCGGATCGGGGCGCTGAAGACGGGGTGAAGACATGACGTTAATGATAGAGCGTACGCCGCCTCAGACTCAGGCGTCTGAGAGGGCCGATCCACCCGAAGCGGACCAGGCATATCTCCGCCCACGTCGCTGGACGCGGGCGGAGTATTACCGCCTCGGAGAAGCCGGTTTCTTCGACGGCCTGCGCGTGGAGCTGCTGGATGGGGAAATTTGGACACTGCCGCCACAAGAAACGCCCCACTTTTCGGCCATACGCCGAGCCACTGCAAGTCTGGCTGAGGCGTTTGGCCCCGGCTTCGAGATCCGAGAACAGGCACCCCTTGCGCTCGATGACGGCACCGAGCCAGAGCCGGACGTTGTGGTCGTCGCCGGTTCATCGCGGGATTATGAAGATCACCACCCTGCACCTACGGAAGTTCATCTGCTGATCGAAGTCTCGGACGCCACCCTCCGCAAAGATCGAGGCGAGAAGGCGGAAGATTACGCGCGGGCCGGCATTGCCGACTACTGGATCATCAACCTCGTTCACAGACAGCTAGAGGTCTTTCGCGATCCTCTCGTCCGCCCGGATGATGCCTTCTACCGGTCAAGCCAGATTCTCCTGCCCGGCCAATCCATGGCCCCGCTCTCCGTACCGGAACGCGAGGTAGAAGTCGCTGAACTCTTTCCCTCCATTCCGTCTCCCGCCGCTGACCGGCCCGCCTGAGAAACACCCATGCAGATTTTGTCTCTCCAAGTCGGCCAGCCTACCGAACACGTCTCAGAACTGAAGGACGGTCAGGAGGCTGTCTGGGTCAGCGGCATCTGGAAGATGCCCGTCGCGGGTCGCCTCCGCCTGGACCGCATCAACCTGGACGGCGATAGGCAGGCCGACCTCAAGAACCACGGCGGGCCGGACAAGGCCGTCTGCTGCTACGCCGCCGAACACTATTCGGGCTGGCGGGACGCTCTGGGCCTGGCCGCGTCGGAGTTTCCTTATGGCGCATTCGGCGAGAACTGGACGCTAACAGGCCTGTCCGAAGAGGCCGTCTGCATTGGCGACGTCTACCAAGTCGGCACGGCGCGGGTGCAAGTCAGCCAGCCCCGGATGCCCTGCTGGAAGCTGGGTCGCCGCTGGGAGCGTCCTTCCCTTCCACTGGCGGTGCAGGAGACGGGCCGCACGGGCTACTATCTGCGCGTCCTGGAGCCGGGTGAGGTGGGGGCGGGCGACGCCCTGACGTTGGCCGAGCGCCCCCTGCCCGAATGGCCGGTCGCCCGTGTCAACCGGGCGATGTATGTGGACAAGGCCGACGCCGAGTTGGCAGACGAATTGGGGCGCCTTTCGCTTCTGGCGGAAGCCTGGCGGCGGCCGTTCCGCCGCCGAGCGGGTCTGCTGCGGTGGCGGGCGACGAGCGTTTAGTATGAGGTTTAGCGTGAGTGGCGCGAGGCGCGATACAGTAGCATGAATGTACAAACTCACCGCTCTTTGCTCGTCCCCGCAACGGCGCTTCTGGTCTCACTAGAGATTGATGGCCCGGACGCGCTGGGCAGAGAACTCCACGCCGAAGTCCCCGCGAACTGGCCGCCGGAACAGGTCCGCGACGCCCTCCCCTGGTTCCTGAAGCAGTTGACGGCCACCCCTGCGCTTGCCGGATGGCTTGGCTGGTATGGACTCTTGACCCGGCCAGACGGCTTGCCGTTGCTCGTAGGCAGCGTCGGCTTTTTCGGCCCTCCGGAGGAGGGAGCAGTGGAGGTAGGCTACTCGGTCCTGCCCCCGTTCGAGGGCAGAGGCTACGCGACTGAGATGGTGGCCGGCCTGGTGACGTGGGCGCTGGCGCAGTCAGAGGTGCGGAGGGTCGTGGCGGAGGTGGACGCGGTGAACGTGGCTTCGCGGCGCGTTCTGGAGAAAGCCGGGTTCGAGCCAATAGGGCCGGGGCGTGAGACCGGTCATCTGCGGTATGAGAGGGTGCAAGTCTCTAGCGCGGAGCTGGGCGGGGGGTGAAGGACTGCTTGAGCGTGATCATGTCGCGCTTCAGCCTCCCTACTTCGAGCTGCGTCATCACCAGGCGGCTGAGGGAGCGGAGCGCGTCTTTCTGTTCACGGGATAGCGTCCGAGGCACGCGGTCTACGACGCAAAGGGTGCCAAGGGCGTAGCCATCCGGCGTCAGAAGCGGCGCTCCCGCGTAGAACCGGATGAACGGCTCGCCCGTGACGAGCACGTTGCGGCTGAAGCGGGCGTCTTCGCGGGCGTCCTCCACGATCAGCATGTCCGGCCCGACGAGGGCGTGGGCGCAGAACGAGGCGTCCCGAGACGTCTCGCAGGCCTCAATGCCCGTCCGGGAGAGGAACCACTGGCGGTGACTGTCCACCAGAGTGATCAGCGAGATCGGAGTCTGGCAGATAAAGGCGGCCAAGCCGACGATGTCGTTGAAGATGGCGGCGTGGAGCAGTCCGAGTGCGCCATAGCGGCGGAGCGCTTCCAGGCGTTCCCCCTCGTCCGGGGGCAGGTTAATTGGCTGGACGTTATTCATAATGTTGGAGAGGGCGGCCGTGCTCTTTCCTCTTCTGCATAATCCATGCCAAGCGCCGTCATTTATACTGTGAACGCAAAAAATATACTCTGGAAGGGTGTTATTGCATAAATGCCGCCCCACCTGAGGCAAGCGACGCAAAGATTGCCCGGCTAAGAGAGGGGAAATGATTTGTGTAACTGATGTTACGCCGCCGGAACGAACCGGAGCAAGTAGTTGAAAACGGCGTTGTTGCATAATTCAGCCTCCATGCGTTGAAACGCACGGCTAACCGGCGCGGACGCCAGAAACCCCCACTTCGCGGGGGTTAAATCCGGGCGCTCCTAGTGCCATGAAGCGGTACTTCTTGGCTGAGAGCCGGTTAGCCGTGCCATTCATGGCATGGAGGCTGAATTATGCTCGCTGGGCGAGGCCGCCTCTGGGTGGAGGAGCCGACAGGAGGAAGGGTTGCAAGGTCTTCTCCGCCGTCCGAAGGACGCTCCCCGAGCGAGCAGTTTTCAACGGCGTTGTTGCATAAATGCAGTCGCCCGCTCACCGTCCCCCGAACCCGGTGTGAAAGAACCCGGTGTGAAAGAACCCGGTGTTAAAACACCGGTCTACTCGGAGAAAGCCCCTCCGGGGCTGCGAGACCTTGAGT
>JAYTRQ010000126.1:0-2162 GCA_043746125.1 Armatimonadota bacterium
TCACCGCCTCGCCTGGCGCGCTCGTGGTCGTCCACGTCGCGGACACGCAGCCGACGCAGGCATTGATCACTGTTCTGGATGCCGTCGGCCCTTTGAACGGACCAGACGGGAGGCCTGTTCCCGTGCTGGTCGGGACCGAGCGGGTGACGCCGTCAGGGCAGGGGGCGCCGCATGGTACGCCGTAAGCGATTCTGGGGGGCGGTTATAGCCTCGCTCGCCATAAACACGCTGGTAGTCCTGTTGCTGGGCGTCAACACGCCGACAGCGCCTGTCCCGCCGCCCACGCCGCCCATTTCGGTGGCAGCCCTGCGGCCTGTACCCGTTGCGCCAGAAGTTCTCCCCCCTACCCCCGATTCTGGCCCCACTGGACCCGACGGGGGAGGCGGAGGGGATGCCGCGCGAGGGCAAGCACCTCAGAAGACAGGACAGGCACGCGGGGCTGCTCCTACGGGAAATGCACCCGCCCATGCAGGGGAGGCCCCTCGTGGCCGCCCTCCCTACACCCCTGACCACCCTGCTCTCCCCTCTGGCACCCCCGTCGGGTCCAGTGGGGCCAGAATTGGGGGTGGGGGGGCGAAACGTCACCCGCCGCGCCCACTCAAAGCCGCTCATTCCCGGCGAATATCCTTTCCCATAAGAGCGCATCAGCACGTGCGCCCTCCCGCTTCGGCCCGCCATCATCCGCCAGTCCGCCAGCCGGTTCCGGCCGTCCACAAACCTACGCCCGCCAAGCCTGCGCCCGCCAAGCCTGTCAAGACGGATGCGAAGAAACCTGCCGGATCACACCATTTTGGCACCACCGTCCATCCACCTGTCTCGGCCCGAAACAAACCGCCGAGCCAGAAGCCGCCGGGCCAAAACAGCATGGCTCCTCACACGTCTGCGAACACTAAAAGCCAGCGGCTGGGGGCACACACGCAGGGCAAGCCGGGGCGAGGCAAGGCCGGCGGTGCGGATCAAGCACTTGGAGGGGCCGTTCAGAAGACGCCCGCCGGCAAAGCCTCTGACTCGGCGGCATCTCCCGCCGGGCGTCCAGGCAAAGGGCGAAAGGTGGTTGGGACAGGCCTCACCGGGACTCGTGCGCCCAAGACTGTCGCGCCGACTGGAGCCATCCCAAGTGAGGCGGGGCGACAGGCGGGAACGCCGGCCACCATCCGGGGCGGTGCCCGCGTTGGAAGATCAAAGGTGACTCGGCCTGTTCTCTACGCTCCACCGCGCGGGACCGAAGCCGGACGCGTCATCAAGGACGTAGGCGCGATACTGCCCCCCACGAACCCGCAGACCGAAGACCGGCCCGCGATTGATCCGGGCAGCGACGTCAACCACTACAATGGACACGCCCCGAGGCTGCCTGCCCACGTCGAGCCTCCTCCAAATGAGATCCCGGGCGGACCGCCGCCCCGGCCCACGCCGGTCGTCTCGCTCCCACCGCTGCCCTTCGTTGGCTCGACCAGCCTGCGTGGGACCGTGCCCGTCGCCGCCCCCGGCGCACCGCCCCCCGCCAAAATGCCCCGGTTCGTCGGCGACGGGACGGGCCTGCTCGGGCGCTACTTCTTCGGCATCAACTTTCAGAGGCTGGCCTTTGAGCGGCCCGACCGGAACGTCGAGTTCCGCTGGACCGGGACGTCGCCCGACCCCGTCCGCCTGCCGGTCGGCAACGCCTATGCCGTGCAGTGGCATGGGGGGCTGGTGCCGCGCTATTCGGAGAAGTACACGCTCTACACCGACTCCGACGACGGCGTGCGGGTCTGGCTGGATGGGAAGCTTGTCATTGACCACTGGGACATCCATTCGGAGTCCGAGGACGCGGCGACGCTGCCGCTGGAAGCGGACCGCACATATGACTTGAGAGTGGAGTATTTCGAGAAGAACGGCCTGAGCGGAGAGGTCATTGATCTGTATTGGGAGAGTCCCCATCAGCCGCGCGAGTTCATCCCGCAGAGCCGACTGCGGTTCCCCGACGGCTGAAGGTGTTAGACGGAGTGGGGCTAGGAGGGAGCGACCGCGCCGCCGCAGGACGAGCCGGCCCCAGCCGTGCAGCCGAGGCAGTGGTCACCGGTCACGACCGTGCGCCGGGCCAGCAGAAAGGCGTCAAAATCCCGCACATGCTGGGGAGCGCCCTCGGTGACGGGCAGGTCGAGCATCTGGTTGAAGTCACAGTC
>JAYTRQ010000127.1:0-2162 GCA_043746125.1 Armatimonadota bacterium
TGGAGGAGACCTACCTCGGAAAGAAAAATCGGCCCAAAGGGGTCAACGGATTCGTACGCCAGTGGATGGGCAACAGCGCCCATCTGTGGATGTGGGACTTCAAATCCATGTCTGCGGAACTCGGTCGGGCCGGGTTCCGTCAGGTCCGCCGTGCCGAGTTCGGTGACTCAAAAGACTCCCGCTTCAGAGAAGTTGAAGAGCCTCACCGTTGGCAAGGTTGTCTGGGCATGGAGTGCGCGCGTTGAAGTAGGGGCCAGTCAACCCAGTCCGAGTCACAATGCCGATAACTAGCGAGACTGTGAAAGAGACGAACGAATGAACACCTATGCGATGCGGGTGGGGCCTGCACTCATGCGCCGGGGATGGAAGCCGTTCTACTGGTCCCTCTCGATCATGCTCCTGCTGACCCTACAACTCTGCTGTGGTACCGAGCCAGCCTTCGCGATCCTCGTGGCCCTCTTCTGCCTGCTGACATACGGCGCGGTTATGGCGGCGGGGGGGCTGATGTCGCTGATCGGCGCGACTGTATTCTACCTCGCCATGCAGAACGTGCTGGTCTCCCAAGTTGCCAAGGTTCTGTTCTGGCAGCCCGCCGACAGCCACCTCCTACAGCCCCTGACAACCATGGGCGTTTATGACGCTGGGATGTTCGGGATCTACGTGGCGGCGGTCCTGTTCAAGCGCACACGCTTTGCGCGCCGGCCGCCGCTCTTCGCGCCGGAGACCGACCCGACACGCCTGATGTGGATTGCCTATATTTCGACAGCACTTTTTCTGTTTCAGGCCCTGTTCACCCGCACCACAGCGTTGGACGCCGAGACGGGCGCACAGAACACCGGCGGACTTTTTGGCCTCTTGCAAGCCATCCCCTTTCTGTTCCCACTGGCCGTCGCCTCGGGCACGGCCTATATGATCATTTCCTCACGCGGGCGCCGCAGCATCGGCCCGGTAAACCTTGTCCCGCTCGTCGTCGTGGTGGTCCTGGGCATCATCGGTGCCAACCGTGAGGCGCTCCCCGATGCGGTCGGCACTTACTTCCTGACCTGCTATGCGTTCCGGTTCCGGTTTCGTCCAATCCATCTTGGGGTCCTTCTGGCCGGGGCCTGCGTGGCGCAATTCATTTTTTTCCCCTATGCCCTCTACGCACGCGGTATCGTCCGCACCTCAGACGTGCAGAAAAACATCCAGACGGCAGCGGGCGCCCTGATTGACGTTATCTCGGACCCAGTAAAATATCAGCAGCTGACGTATGAGTCCAAGAAGAAGACGACCTGGAAGTTCTACTATTATGGGAAGTCGTATCCGACGCTGGACCGTTTCTCGCAGATGAGCGTCGCGGACGCTGTCATAAACGCGGCCCTGCGGGAGCCGAATTCGGAGATGGACACCATCACCCCCGGCTTTCTCACCGTCCCACCTCGGTTCCTGCTCCCGGACAAGCCCCTCACGTCGTCTAATACGGTCATCGCCCATCGTGTGCCCGGGATGCTAAACAAGAAGGACAAGGGGACGGGAATCTCCATGGGCTACTTCTGCGATGCGTTCAGCAGTTTCAGTTGGCCCGGGGCGTTCATCATTCCCTTTTTGGTGATGTTCTCGCTTTTTGTCATGTATCGCTTCATAATAGATATCGGCCTTTGGCGAAATATTTATGCACTCTGCCTCATGCTGTCACTGCCGCATGTATCCTCAGAGGCAGTTATCTCAGGCCAAATCGTGCTCATCTTACAAGCGCCCCTGGTCTTCGTGGTCGTGATGTATGTCATGCTTTTCCTTGTTTCCTTCGCCATGCGCGCCCAGGTGCGTCTCCAGGAGGCGAAGCAGAGGGCGGCCCGTCTCGGCCGCGCCCGCCTGGCGGGCCGAACACTGAGTCTCCCACAGGGCGGCCCCATTGGTGGGAATGATGCCGGGTGACGCTCCTCGGCAGCCGAAAGAATAGCTTAGTCGAAAGAATACTTTGAGAGAGCGGCGCTGGGGCTGCCGCGCTCAATCGCGCGCCGCCTGTACGCGGCGTGAGCCTCCGGGTCTCTAGAGTGAAGGACATCGAGTGGACATCCTACAAGTAATCTCCTCCGCCGACCCCGCCCACGGCGGCGTCATGGAGGGGACGCGGCAGACGAGCGTGGTACTGGCGCAGATGGGGCACCACGTCGAAGTGGCCT
>JAYTRQ010000128.1:0-6894 GCA_043746125.1 Armatimonadota bacterium
CCCAGGTCTGGCCCGGTTACGAGGATTTGCACCGGGGCCGCCGAAGATGCCATCACGTCGCTGCCCATCTCCTTGATTTGCAGGCGGCGGACGTTGGGGATGGTCTTCAAGGCTTGCGCCCGCGCCGCGTCAATGACCTGCCAGATGGTGCGGCTGCGCTCGTCCTTGTCTGAGAGAGTTATCATCATGGTCGCCGTGTTGACCTGGTTCATCGCGTAGCCGGTGAAGTAGGTCCCGCCCGCCTCCGAACCGATCTCCGTGGAGACCTTTTTGATCTCCGGGTATTGCAGCAGGATTCTCTCGAAGGATGCCGCTGCCGCCTCCGTCTGCTTGTAGCTCGCGCCGGGGGCCATTTCCAAGACGCCGTAGCCTTGCCCCACATCCGCCAACGGCATCATCTCGCTGCCGATGAAGTTGTAGAAGCCGAAGCCGATCACGATGGTGCAGATCGCCGCGCCGATGACGCTGAACTTGTTCCGCACCAGAGCAAGCACCATGCGCCGGTAGCCGTCGTCCATCCGGTCCAGCCCATTCTGGATCGGCGTGAGCGTGTGTGCGGCCAGCCAGTTTGGGCGGCGGTGTGTTCCATGCGGTTGTAGTAGTCCGGACGCCAGCACCGCCGTCAGAGTCAATGAGACCAGGAACGAGGCCAGCAGGCCGAAAATGATGGGGTAGACCAGCCCGACGAACATAAGCTGCGTAATGCCGCCGCAGAACAGCAGGGGAGTCAGGGCCAGAACGAGCATGATTGTGGAGGCGGCAACCGCCAGCCGGACTTCCGTGATGCCGTCCACGGTCGCCGTCTTCGGGTCTTTTCCCATTTTTAAGTGGCGCTCGACGGCGTGGATGTCAATCACGGAGTCGTCCACCAGCCGTCCTATGGAAAGCAGCAGGCCGATCAGCGTGGATGAGTTCAGGCTGAATCCGAAGGGGGCCATGAACAGAATCGCCATCGCCATCGAGACCGGGATCGTGATCATGGAGATCAGCGTCCCGCGCCCGTTGCCCAGAAACAGCAGTACGACCAGACCGCAGAGCAGGACGGCGATGGCAAGCTCCTCGCCAGTGTTCTGGAAGAGGATGTTGACGAAGTGGGCGTTGTCGTAGGCGACGCGGAAATGCAGGCCGGGATGGTCGGCTTCCAGCTTCCTGACCTGATCCATCACGCCCGCAATGACCGGCGGGGAGCCGGACGCCGGGTTCTGGATGACGGCAACCTCCACGGCGTTGTTGTCCAGCCCCTCGATCCCGCTACGGCCGCTGCCGTCGTTGTCAACGAAATGGTAGCCGCTGCGCTGCTCTCGAACCCCGTCCGTGACCGTCGCCACGTCCCTCAGATAGACGACCTGCCCGTTCTTCGCCCCCAGCGGGTAGTTCGCCACCGCCTGCGCGTCCTGAGCAAGGTTGGCGATACGCACGGCGCTTTCGCTTACGCCGCTGGTGATCGTCCCGGCGGGCTTAGCGACGCTGTTCCTGTCAACGGCATCACGCACGTCCAGGATAGAGTAGCCGTAGGCGGCCAGCCTGTCCCGGTCAACCACGACCCGTAGCTGCCGCTTTGCGCCGCCGTACACCTCGACCGACTGCACGTCAGAAATCTGCTTCAAGGCGGCGACGGCCTGGTTCTCAGCGAAGGAGCGGAGGGCCACGGGCGTCCAGCCCTGGGCGGGGTCGCCGGTGAGACTGAGCGAGAGGATCGGGATGTTGAGTGGGTCAATCGGCAGCACCCAGGACGGTTTGAGGTTCGCGCCCGTCTGCGGCAGGTCGGCCTGGGCGGAGTTCATCACGGACTGCACGTCGGTCGTGGCACGCTGCATATTCGTCCCGTAGGGGAACTCGAGCGAGACGACGGAGAGACCGTCCTGGGAGGTGGAGCGGATGTACCGCGCCCCCCGGATGTCGGTCATGCGCTCCTCGATGGGCTTGGAGATGTAGGTCTCCATCTCCTGCGCCGAGAGGCCGGGTTGCGCGGTGACGACGCCGACCAGCGGGCTTTCGACATAGGGCATCATACGCCGAGGCATCGTGCCGCCGAAGACGGCGGCGAGGGCCAGGAGAACGACGCCGACATAGAAGGCGATCACGACGTAGGGATGCTCGATGGCCCAGGCGGAAACGTTGAAGCCGCGTCCTCTTGTTGGGGGGCGCGTAGTTTGTCGTTTCGGCTGCCTGGCGGGGGGGGCTTGAGCGGTTGCCATCGGTTACTGTCCTTTCACGGGGACGAGCCTGCCGCCGTCCATTGGGTCAATGAATTTATTGTGCCTCGCGTCGGCCTCCGAGTAGGTCATGCCGCACTTCTCGCAGCGGTAGAGCGTCTTGCCGTGCGCCGCAGAAACAGCAGTCGGCAGGGACTGCGGGCCATCCGCACCCCAGGCCGTTGCCACCAGCGCTGCGCTCTCCGTCAGCCCCGCTTGCCCGTGCGTCACGACCTGATCCCCAGCGGGAATGTCACCGGAGACGATCTCCGTCCAGGTGCCGTCAGTGGCCCCCGCCTGCACGGGAAGACGGTGCGCCGTCAGCCCCCTTACCGAAGATGAGGGGGAGGATATAGGAAAAAGCCTGCCGCCGTCCATCGGGTCATGGTAGTTGTTACGCTTCGCGTCCGAAGCCGAGTAGATCATGTGGCACTTCTCGCATTGGTAAGAGATCGGGGCTGACGCGCCGCCGCTTGCCACCCAAACGTAAGAACCGCCGCCTTCGGACATGATCGCCTCCGCTGGAACCAGAATCCTATCCGAGACCCCATGCTTTGCGATCCGCACGGTGACGAACGCGCCTGGCATCAGACGACCGCCGAGGTTGGGGATCACAGCCTCCACGACCGCCGTTCGGGTCTGGTCGCTGGCGGCGGGGAACACCGACGTGACTCTGGCTGCCAGCGACTTGATGGCGCCTCCCTGCGGGATAATCTCAATGGGAGTGCCGGGGCCGACTCCGGCGAGGTCAGATGTGGCGACATGAGCCTGCACCCTCACCCGGTCTAGCTCGGCGACCTTGAGGATAACCGTTCCCGGCTGCACCAACATCCCCGGCGCGACTGGTCGCTCCGTCACGACGCCATTCGCCGGGGACGTAATCTGGGCATAGCCGCGCACGATTGTAGCCTCCCGCGCGGCGGCCTGTGCTGCATCGGCACCGGCGGCCTCCTTGTTGGCCTGACCCGCCGCGACCACTAAATCTGCCTCAGCCATCCGTGTCCCCGCCCGTGCCGCCGTCACCTCCCGTTGCGCCTGGGCGACTTTAGCATAGGCTGCACCGACCATCGCTTTCGCCTGATGGACTTTGGATTTGGCCTGAGCCAGCGCGGCATCGGCAGCCTGCGCTTGGGATAGCTCGCTCTGGTACTCCTGGCGGGAGGCTGCCCCCGCGTCAGCAAGCTGCTTCTCCCGAACGATTTCCGTCTTCCAGTAGTCTGCATTCGCCTGGGCGCTCTGAACCCCGGCCTGCACATCGGCGACCGCACCCTGAGCGGCTTGGGTGTCGGCCTGAGCCGTGACGACCCCCTGCTCCGCCGCTCCCTCCTGCGCCGCCGCCTGATCGAGTGCGGCCCGGTGGTGTAGGTGATAAGTTAGATGCGCGATGCGAGCCGAAAGCTCGGCCTGCCGCGCTTGGGCGGCGGCTTGATCAGCTTTCGCGCCCACTTCCGCCGAGTCTAACTGTGCCACCACTTGCCCGGCCCGCACATGATCTCCGGGATAAACGAGCAGGGAAACGACAGTTCCTACAATGCGCGGCGAGATGTCCTGCTCGTTGTAGGGCTGCACGGAGCCGGTGTAGGTCACACTGCCGCCTAGGGAGCCGCGACGGACGGAGGCGAGGGTGACTGGGGCCGCGCCGGTCGGAGGGCGCATAGCCGACATATCCATCGCCTGTGCCGTCACGACATCAAGTTGGCCGGGCCTATGGAAGCGGCGCACGGCCCAGATCGTTCCGCCAGAGACCGCGATAATGAGTAAAAGAGTGACAGCGTTTGCCAGAAGTCGTCGTGTCATGGGATTCCCGTCCTAATGATCCTAAAAGTGGGAAGACGCGGGACCGCATCAGACGGTGCTGGGTAGCAAGACTGAGCGAAATACAGGCGTCTAGGGGTGTGGATCAGACAGCTGGAGGCGCACGAAGGCCATGAGAGTCGGCAGAAGGACTCAGGGGAGGGTGTATGCTGAGGCGAACGCAGGGAAGTGCAGCCACTTCGAAAGGATCCGGGACGTTTGTGGCGGCAGGCGGGGCAAGTGCAGGCGGGGCGACGAGCATCCACCGCCGGACGCTCACCGTGGCAGCCGCCGGGCGCTCGATGTTCAGGGAGCTAACCAATACAAGGCAGGGCAACGCAGACAACTTGGTGGGGTATGGACTTATCCCCATCTGTGAGGCCCCAGTCATGGGACAGACCCCATGCATATGCCGACAGCAGGACATGGGAGCGAGGTAAGTTCCCACCCCGCTCGTCTCTGAGATGGGCATGACGGCCTGAGCACAGGCAGGTGTTTCGGAGGCCGCACCGACACAGCGGACGCTGATGGACGCCATTGCTGACGCCGGAAGGAGTGATTGCAATGCCAGCAGCAACGCACAGAGAAGCCAGGCCGAGTTGTGTTTACGCAGTCGCATTACGCCATATTATACCGGATGTTCAGGCTCTTTGTTCCTTCCCATCTCGCGAGTGTCTGCCGTGAACGTTTTTGTTCTGGCTTCGTCGAGTCCGTCCAGGTCGGCACATCCTTTTCGGAGCGGCGGAGCATCACAGCGTTGATGGCGACGATGATAGACGAGGCCTGACCTATTCCCCGAAAACTGTACCATTTGCGAAGTGAGTCTCCACCTGAAAGGTAGCCGAGGCCGCCGACCCGCTGGCCGAACGTCAGGCCCTGGTACATAAAACAGGGGTAACGTTAGTGTCATGGAAGTCGACGGGGATGCCGCCCTCGAACGGAAGGCGCGTGCCTCGAACCACCTGCCCCGTGGCGGGTAGAGCGGCTCGAAGGATGCGGCCTCTCCGCCCATCGCGCAGCCGTATTCCCACTCGGAGGCGGTGCCGATGGCCTCAGGGGAGCTCGTCCCAAACGCTCCGGCTCAGCAGTGCGCCCCGTGTGCGGGAGAAAAGGCGCTCGGCCTGAATATTCAGGAAGCGCCACTGCCTGTCCATGGCGAAAAAGGCATCATCACTGTTCTCCAAGACACGGGTTGCGTCGAAGGGGTTGTTAGGGTGCGGAACTGCCGACTCGTCATTTCCTTCCGGCATCGTCTGACCCACGTCCGCATTGTCTCTGATGCCTCGTCGCCCCTCAACACCCACGCCTTCCAGCCCGTGGAACTGGCCTCCAACTTCTATCGCTGCTCAGGCAAAATCGTGAACTCGTCAAAGTTGCCTTTAAAGGGTTCGCCGTTCTTACTATTCGTGACGGCTTCGATCAGCAGACTGCCGCCGACGAAACAGCCCTTCCAGGACTCGCCGATCCCACCGAAGACCTCTTCCCGGTCTCCGCGTGAACGCATCGCGTTTATGCCGACTTTGAACGCCCGGATCTCCTTTGCCGTGTGCTTCGCCAGCCTTTCGTCATCTGAAGCGATCGCGGCGACTAACGCGCCGTTGGAAATGTTCATTTCGCCGACCAATTCCTCGATGCGGTTGACCAGGACAATTGAGTCGATCGGTCCGAACGGCTCTCGGAAATAAAGCTCGGCGCTTTTCGGCAGGTCCACAAGTGAGCGCGGCGCGGTGTAGGCCGCCAAGTTCTGACCGGGAAGAAACAAATCGGCGTTTAAGCGGCCTTCGAACAGCGGCGTTGCCCCTGTCTGCAGCGCATTCGTATAAAGCCCGTTCAGTTCTTTTACCTGCTGCGATTTGATAACAGGGCCAAAGTCCAGGTTCGGCAGGGCGTCTGCGGGGTTGTCTACCAGCGTCGGGTTGCCCACTTTCAGTGAGCGCAGGACGTCCAGATGGGTCTCCAAAAACTTCGGGAACAGGCTGCGCTGGACGACGAACCGTACATACGCTGTGCATCGCTGCTTGCCGTAATCGTAACCTTTTTTCAACTGTTTCGCAAGGCCATCCCACTCGGAAAAGTCCCAAATTCCGTAGGTGTTGACCCCTTCCATCTCCAGCATATACCGCTTCCGCTTGTCAACCAGGGAGGCCGCAATGTCGCGCCCGCTCGACCGTCCACCGACGAATGAAACGCAATCAACGTGCTCGCTTCTCACCAAAACCTCGCTGAGCTGGCTGCCTGACCCGGACACCAGGGTCACCGGCAGGCCGCACCGTCGGGCCAGCGCGAATGCGATGCTCAGCGAGATAAAGCCGCCATCGGTCGGGGTTTTGGCGATAATCGCGTTTCCCGCCAGGGCTTGGGTCAGCACGGCGTGCATCAGCACGGAGAACGGATAATTCCAAGACGCGATGTTCGAGATCAAGCCGAGCGGCGTCCGGTTCTGCATCATCGTCTCGATGTTTTCGACATACCACTTCACGCCGTCAATGCACCGGTCAACGTCAGTGAATGCCAGCTGATAGGTCTTGCCGATCTCCCACATCAAGAGATAGGCAATCAATTCCGTGTTCTGCGTCAGCAGTGCGAGGCAGTCTAACACGCGGCTTTTGCGTTCGTCCAGGCCGGTCTTCGACCAGGCGCGGAACTCCGCGCTGGCAAACTCGACGGCCGCCAGCGCCTCGTCCCGGTTGAGCATCGGCAGCGCCCCCAGGCGCGAGCCGTCTACGCACGAGATGAAGTCACGCGGTTCACCGGGAAGCTGCCACTCACCCTGCATGAGATTGAGAAAACCGCCGTCCTCGCTGAATATTTCTGGTGTGACAGCTTTGGCTTGCGCGAGCAATCCGCTGAACTCGACTTTTGGGGAGATAATCTTCGCCATGTTTCTTCCTCTTTCAGTGTGTCT
>JAYTRQ010000129.1:0-6885 GCA_043746125.1 Armatimonadota bacterium
GTGATTACTAAGTTGCAGCGGTGCGACAAGCCAGCCGCGACGGTGGCGAAATTCTTCAGGGGCCAGCATTTGGAAGGCTGACTCGCCCCCGGATGCAGCACAACGAGCGGCATCCCAACGCAGAACTCCGGCTGATCGCGCAGGAACTCCCGACAGTTCTCTTCTGACCGCTCGGACACTTCCAAAGCCATACGCCGACTGAACGGCCCGCTCTGTCCCAGCGCTTCCAGGCCTAATAGATAATCGTCCGTGCTGTGCAGCCCCAAGGGCTTTGGCCGCGAATGCGTATACAATCGGCCCGTCATGGTCAGATTCGGGGATGGGTAAAGCCCGACACGGACCAGCGCAGGGCAGAGCAGGCGCGTCCACCACTTCTCGGGGTGACAGTTGATCGCGGTATCAAACTGGCGCTCGCGCATACTGTGGTGCAGGTCTCGGCCCTCGGCCAGCCAAGAAAGCAGTTTCCCGCGCCGGAGCAGTCGCCGCCATCGACCGGAGTCGAACACGACCAGATCGTCTATCAGTGGATGATCGCGCAGCACGTCGGCATGATGCGAGTCCACCAGCCAGGTGATCTCGACGCCGGGAAAACGCGCCCGGAGGTTGGTCAGCAGCGGGGTCGCCATCAGGATGTCCCCCAGCGCCCACATCTTGACGATCAGAACCCTCTTCACCGGACACTCGCGGATGGCAGAAGTTCGGAGACCGTCTCGAACACCTCTTGCACGGTCAGAAGATTCATGCAGCGCATGAACGTCTCCGGCGGGTTGGGACAGATCTCCTGGTCACACGGCCCGCAGGGGACAGGATGCATCAGGGCACGGCCCCGGCCGGCCAGCGGCACACGCCCGGCCACCGGCGTCGGTCCGAACAGGGCGACGTAGGGCGTGCCAACCGCAGCCGCCACATGCATTGGGCCGGTGTCGCCGCTGATGAGGACGACGGACCGGGCGATCAGGGCCGCCATCTGTCGGAAGGTCAGCGCCCCGGCGGCGACCACCGGGGGCGTCTTCATCCGGGCGGCGATGGCGGCGACGGCCTCCCTTTCTGTCTGACGTGGGCTTCCGATCAGGACGATCCCACATCCGCTCCGTGCCGCGAGCAGGTCGCTGAGTTCCACATATCGCTCGGGCGGCCAGCAGCGGCTGGGCCAGGTCGTCATCGGGGCCAGAACGGCAAACGGACGGCCCGCTTCAAAGCCCGACGCTCGTAAGAAGGCCTCGGCCGCATCGCCGTCTTCGGCGGTGAACCCCATCTGCATCCGCTTGTCGCTGGGCGCGAGCACGTTCAAAGCTTGCAGGGGCAGGAGATACTGGTCGGTGCGATGCTCCGGCAGATTTGGGAGAGTATACGCGTGGGTGTAGAACTTCACATAGCGGCTCGTCTTGTCTGCCCCGGCAAACTGTCGGAACGTGTCAAAGACGCCGATCGTCGTCGCGGCCCCAACGCCCCGGAGCAGCAGTGGCCATTCTTCCGGTTGCAGCGAGATGAAGACGTCGTAACGCCGGCGCCACAGTTCGGCCCGAAGCTGCCACACGCGCAGGAGCCATAGCGGGAAATTGCCCCGTCGCAGGAAGCGCTTGAAGTAGCTCGAGTCCCAGAGCAGAACTTCGTCCAGATCGGGGTTCGCCTCGATGGCGCCCCGTTCTTTGTACTCGACGAGCCAGGTCAGATGCGCCTGGGGATAATGCGTCCGCAGCGCGGAAAGAAGAGGCGTCCCCATAAGGATGTCGCCGTGCGCCCCGAGACGCATGATCAGTATTCGCACCTCTGCCTCTTCACGGCCAACGGGGCAGCGGCGCATGGGGAAATTCTCGGGCGGAAGCGCAGCGCTAAACTGCGGGGGGAGCGGCTTGGATCGAATCCTCTTAGCAGTCATGGCACGGCCAGGGCTTTTTCCACTGCGGCGAGACCTCGCGCCTTCTCGTACTCGCGCACATACAGCGCCTCGATCTTGTCGGTCATTCCGCTCAGCGTGAACAGCTCTGAAACGCGCTCGCGACCGGCCGCCCCCATCCGCTTCCGCAGGAAGGCATCGCCGGCCAGACGGG
Organism: Armatimonadota bacterium; assembly: GCA_043746125.1. GTDB lineage: Bacteria > Armatimonadota > Armatimonadia > Armatimonadales > Capsulimonadaceae > JANXMY01. The sequence goes on from JAYTRQ010000129.1 coordinate 2,052, forward strand.
CGAGCGCCTCGGCCAGCGCCTCCCCATCACCAGGAGGCACCAGCAGGCCCGTCTCGCCGTCCAGTATCATTTCGGGTGTGCCGCCCGTATTCGTCCCGATGACAGGCTTGCTCAGGGCCATCGCCTGCTGCACCACAGCCGCGCACGGCTCCTTCCAGGTGGAGGGCAGCGTCATGACGTCCAAAGCGTTCATCACGTTGTTGATATCAGGGCGGAAGCCTGTAAAAAGGACGCGGTCTTCCAGTCCGAGATGCTGCACTCTGGCGCGAATTTCGGTCTCGAATGGGCCGTCTCCGACAATCACGCAGCGCAGTGGGTAACGATCGCCCAGACGCGAGATGGCGTCCAGCAGCACGAAGTGGCCTTTTTCGGGAGCCAGCCGGCCCGCCACACCGACTGTCAGAATGTCGTCGGGGATGCCAAGTTCGAGCCGGACGGCGCGGGCCTGGGCCGTCGTCTTGGCGAAGGCTTCGACGTCCGTCCCATGGTGGATCACTTCCACTTTGCCAGGCGCGACGCCGCAGGAGAGCAGAGTCTCGCGGACGGACGCGGAGACAGTCACCAGGCGCGTCCAGAGGATCTGGCTGTAGAGCCACGACCCGATCCGGTTTTTGAACGGGTAGGGCATGTGCCGCGTCATGATGCGGACCGGCACGCGCTCGCGCAGGGCGGCCAGCGGCGGCACAATCATGTCCGTGCTCCAGTGAGCGTGCATCACGTCAATCTGGTTCTCGCGCAGGAAGCCACGCAGCCTACTGTAATCCTGACGGTCAAGCTGGCGTCGGACGGTGATCGGGAGAGTCGGCAGCCCCATCTCCTGGGCACGACGTTCCACGAAGCAGCCAGGGCGGCAAGCGACCGTGACGTCGTGGCCGCGCTGCTGAAGCTGCTGCGAGAGGTTGAGGGCGTGCAATTCCGCCCCGCCCCAGTTGGGGAATGCGGAAGCGACTTGCAGCACATGGAGGGGCATGAGAGAGTGTTATCCTTGGGCAGGGCCGCCATAGGCGGCCCGAATCCGGGCAATGATGTCCGTAGTGGACCGGCCCTGGACGAGTGAAAGCAGGCGGACGTCGCCGCCGTACCCGCGCACGACGAGCGCCTCCGGCAGATCTGCCTCAGCGTAGTCCCCGCCCTTGACGTAGAGCGCAGGCCGGAGGGCCTCGATCAGAGGAACCGGCGTTCGCGTGCCGAACGGCGTGACGTAATCGACGCAGGCCAGCGCCGCCAGCATCTCCATCCGTTCCTCGAGCGGGACGATGGGCCGCAGGTCGCCTTTGAAGCCACGCACGGACTCGTCCGTGTTGACCGCAATGATCAGCGCGTCGCCTAGGGCGCGGGCCTCTGCCAGATAGCGGGCATGGCCGACGTGCAGCAGGTCGAATACGCCATTGGTGAAGACGACGCGCTCACCCGCCGCCTGACGCCGGGCGACCGTGTCGGCCAGGGCGTCGGCGGTCTGGATTTTAAGAAGTGATGACGGGAAGGGCGAGGCCACGGGAGTTCCTTTCGGGCAGGCCCAAACGCTCCGCAAGTGCGGCGTGAACGGTGGGAACGGTGAGATTTTGCATACAGGCGACGTCCCCCCGTCGGCAGATCCGGTCCCGGCAGGGGACGCACGGCAGGGTCCGATCTATCAAAACAGTGCTGTTCGCGGTCAGCGGCCCCGTCCGGTCCGGGTCCGCCGCGCCCGACAGGACCACAAGAGGAGTCCCCAAGGCCGCGCCGATGTGCATCGGCCCGGTGTCACAGGTTAGCAGGGCATCCGCCCTCTCTAAAAGCGCCCCAAACTCTTTGACGGAGAGGCACCCTGCGAGATTCAGAATACGTGGGTCCGCCTCCGCCACGTTCCGGGCCAGTGAGACTTCGTCCAAACCGTCCATAACCGTCCGGAAGGACGGAGGCGCTCCAGTCACGGCGACTCTAACATTGGGCTGCCCGGCCCAGTAGCCCGCGACCTCCCAGAACCATTCTAAAGGCCAGCGGTTGAGCGGCCGGGAGGCGGCCGGGTTGATCACCAGCAAACGTTCGGTCGGGTGCAGTCCGGCCTCGGCCAAGATCTCCTCCACCCGCGTTCGAGCCGTTTGAGGAACGTGAAAATCTAGCGAGCGGTCCAAAACAGGCCCGATGCCCAGCGGCAGCAGTTCTTTGGCAAAGTCGTCCACAGCGTGGGCGACACGCCCGGTCTCAGGGTGGACGCTCATGTCCTTCACAAACGTCAGCCGAGTTTTTGCCCCACTCGCCGCCGCCATCAGGTAGGACTTGGCGCTCGGATGCAGATTGACAACCAGATCGTAGCGCTCGCGAGTCAGCTGCCACAGGAACGGCAGGAAGTGGTCCAGGCGCGAGTCTACGCCGCGCTTGTCGAACGTCAGAATGCGGTGGACGTCGGGGTGTCCCGACAGCGCATCGGTCATGCCACCCCCGACCACAAAGTCCACAGCGATTCCGGGGAAGGCTGACCGGACGGCCCGCAGGGCGGGTGTTGCCAGCAGGATGTCCCCCATCCCACCAAATCTGATAAAAAGCGCACGTCGGTACATCATGGTCCGACGGGATTATACCGGATTTAGACCACTCGGCGCAAGCGCGGCCTGGCCCAGCAAGGACTGCACCGCCTCCAGAACATCGTGGACGTCTAGGGAAGCCATGACACCGTCCGGCGCTTCCAAGACGCAGTGGCAGGCGCCATAGTTGCCCCACTTGCGTGGGTTGGTCGGCCCGAACAGCGTCACAGTCGGCACGCCGAGGGCAACGGCCGAGTGCATGATCGCCGTATCGTTGCCCAAAAACAACCCGAACTGGGACAGCAGCGCCAGAGACCCGCGCAGGTCAAACGCGCCGACGAACGATACCATACGGGAGCGTGTCTCTGGTTTGCACGCCGCCTTCATCTCCTCGGCCGCATCCCGCTCGTCCGGCCCACCCAGCAAAGCAATCCTGAGATCCGGCTCGGATCGCGCGAGGGCGTCGGCGACATGCGCGAAGTCGGCCGCCCCCCAGCGCTTGCGCGGCAGGCTCGCGCCTGGCTGAACTCCTATCAGGCATCCTGTGGAAATGGTCTCGTCCCAGGCCTCCCGCAGACGCTCCCGAGCCAGGGCCATCTCCTCCGGGCTGATCCAGAGTTCCAGGGCAGGGTTCACGAAGGCGGTGGGCGCGACAGCCCGCAGAACGTCGAAGTAGCAGGCGATCTCGCTCTTGTCTCGATCGTAGTTTACGCGGCAGTTCAGTAGCGGCCCACGGCCTTCCGAATTGAAGCCGGCTCGGAGCGGGATGCCGCCCAACCAGGGCGTCAGGGCTGAGTGGAACGAGCGGTTAAGGGCGAGGCAAAGATCGAACCGGCCCTCTCGCAGGCGACGCACCAGCTCCAAATAATGCCGCGTCCCCCGGTCGGACTTGTAGGGGTCGAACTCCCAGATTTCGTCTAGATACGGGTTATTTTGCAGCAGTACGCGAGCGTTCTTTCCTGTCAGCAGGACGATGTGAGCATTGGGCCACTGCGCCCGCGCCGCCCGGAAGATGGGGATTGCGAGCAGCGTGTCGCCGATGAACCGGAACTTGGTGGAGATCAAGATGCGCTTGATCTCGCCATGCCGTGCCACCAGGGGCATGGACGACGGCACGGGCGGTTCCGAGGGGCTGCTGACCGGCCCCGCCTGTCGCAGCAGCGTCAGCCCGCCCCGCCGCGCCCGCAGCAGGCCTCGCGCCACGAGAGCAACTTCGGGGGGCGTGATCGCACGGAGGCAATCGTAGCGGCCTTCACAGGTTGGATGGTTGCCACAGGGCGCACACGGAAGGGCTTTATAGATCGTCTCTGACAGCAGATCGAACGGCCCCGTCACCTGCGGGTCTGTCGAGCCGAACAGGGCCACGCACGGCGTCCCCACAGCCGTCGCAAGGTGCATAGGCCCCGAGTCGGCACTAATCAGCAGATCACACCGCTGAAGCACCGCGGCCAGCGTTTTGACGTCCGTCCTCCCGACCAGATTGATCGGTCGCACCTGCGTCGCCTTCGCCAGCACCTCGGCCGCCATCGCAGCGTCTTCCATGCCTGCGCCGACCAGCACACACGGCGTCCCGCCCAGCAGTTCCAGTGTCTCCGCGAACGAGGCGGCGAACCAGCGCTTCTGCGGCCGGGTCGCACCGACGTTCACGGCGATCAGCGGGCCGTCCCCATCAACACCCGCCTCAGCCAGCAGAGCTTCGGCCGCCTCCACCGATTCCAGCTCCACTGCCACCACCAACCGGCGTCGGCCCGAATTTCTACCAGCCGGAAGCGGCATGGTGTCCAGCATGGCGTCAGCCATGTGAACAGCCGACGTTGGCCTCAAATCTGTGAGGAAGTGGTTCATGCCCCGGTCACGCTGACCCACACGGCGGGGCGTCCGGGCCAGCCAGGCGGCAGCAGCATAAGCCGACAGGGGCGGCAGGATGACGGCGTCAGTGTACCGCCCCTCGCGCAGCAGCTTGTAGGTCTGCACGACACGCGCCCAACTCCCCCGCGCCGTCCGGGCGATGATCGCATCTAAGTCCGGATTGTTCCGCAGGACTTCGGCCGCCGCGCCCGCGCCGACCACGGTGTCTATTTGGGCATCCGGATTTGCCTGCCTGAGCGCCGCAATGGCGGGCGTGGTCAGGAGAGCATCCCCCATGTAGTTCATATTGACGATTAAAAACTTACGCATCGTTGGATATCTTACTCGACACGGCAGCGAGTACGTCTTCAGGCGTAATCCGCGCCAGGCTGGCCGCGCCCGCCTCGTCCGTGGGACGCCGCCCCGCAACCATCGCGCCGGGGGCGGGGTCATGCAGGACGACGTTCCGTGATCCATACGGC
>JAYTRQ010000130.1:0-6882 GCA_043746125.1 Armatimonadota bacterium
ACCTACACGGCGTCCGAGCCAAATTGGGGCCTTCGCGCCTACCGCGACGAAGTCTTGCAGAAGCTGAACGACCCGAACCTGACCCTGATAGACGTCCGCTCTCTGGACGAGTTCACGGGCAAGGTGATCGCGCCTCCCGGCATGACCGAGACCGCCCAGCGCGGCGGCCACATCCCCGGCGCCCAGTCAGCTCCGTGGTTGAACGCGGTCAAGGAAGACGGCACGTTCAAGTCTGCCGACGAGTTGAAGGCCTTCTACGCGGGTAAGGGCGTTTCCGAAGGCAAGGACGTAATCGCCTACTGCCGCATCGGCGAGCGGTCCTCGCACACCTGGTTCGTACTGTACAACCTGCTCGGCTACGAGAACGCCAAGAACTACGACGGCTCGTGGACGGAGTGGGGGTCCATCATCGGCGCTCCCATCGAGCGCGAGGTGCAGACCGTTCCGGGCCAGGGCGGCGACCTGAAGGTCTGCCCGTAGGTCCCTCGGAACGAACACAGCAGACAGCGTAAACACAGACCGTGGATGCGTTTAGGGCGAACACGGACCGTGAATGCGTTTAGGGCGAACACAGACCGTGGATGCGTTTAGGGCGAACACGGCGAACACAAGGTTCGCCCCTCTCTTTCCATTCGCCTTGCGTTTTCGCCGCAATCCATCCTTATGCGCCTCACCACCAAAAGCCAGTACGGCCTCAGCGTCCTCGGCGACCTCATCCGAAACTACCGCGAAGGCGGCAACGGCTACCTGCAAGTTGGCGAACTCGCGTCCCGCTGCGAGACGTCCCAGAAGTATCTGGAACAGGTCCTGCTGCCCCTCTCCCACGCGGGCATCTTGGAGAGCAAGCGCGGCCAGCACGGCGGCTACCGCCTGAACCGTCCCCCCCAGGACGTCTCCCTGGCCGAAGCCCTGCGGCACTTGGAGGGCCTGCTCATGCCGATTCCCAAATGGGCCGACGACGCCAGTGACACGTCCGACCTGGGCCGCATCCTACGCCAAGTGCGCGACGCCATCCGGGACATCTTAGAGAACACGTCCATTGAGGTGCTGGCCGAGGCCGGCGGGGACGACCCGAAGCGGAGGGGTGAAGCTGTCGAGGCGCTGATGTACTATATCTGAGAAGATTTCATGAGAGGCCATCGCTTGTTGGCAAGGCTATAGCTGAGGGAGGACATTTTGGCTGACAAGTACAGAAATATTAGCATATCCTTCACCCCCATTGCGTGATAAGGCGCGGGCCACAGCACTAAAACTGCGAGATAAGCCAGGCCTAAGATCTGCCAGAACAGTTTCCACCTCAAGCATGAAGATGGGACTGACGTGCGCGTCCTCTTCTCAACAAACCGGTCGCCAGCCCATTGCGCCACAATGAGGTTGAACCGGCCCCATAAACCCTTTGTATGTAGAAGCTGTTCAGCAATTTGTGGCGAGGCTTCTTTCCAAGCCTCCCGATTTGATGATTGTTGGCGTTCCTCAATCGGTAGCAATCCTTCCAACTCCGCAATCTGCGTGTTCAAGCATTGTGTATAATGACTTAGAGCACCCATGACGAGGCCATGTGATAAGGCTATCCCAAATAGAGCCGGCAGGTAGTGGCAGTTCAGAACAATCAGCACCGGCACAGACCCCCCAAGTAGGCCAGTGAGATATACAAATCGTTTTTTTCGCCTCGCGAGCCGTGGCTGTGTGGCTTCGAGAAGCCGTTGCCTTTTGACGTCCCACTTCTGCCATATCTTGCGCCCGACCTTGAACGGTGGCCCAAACTGCTGTACCGCCAGCGTCAGCGCCTTCTGCGGCGAGTGACCTTGCGCCTGATGGTCCTCGATCAAAGCTTCCAAATGCTGCCGCACTTCCTCACAGCCTTCGTCACGCTCCGAGGCAGGTATTGGGAACATAAACGCTCGCATCATTAGAATGTAGGCGTCTATGGACTTGATGTTTTGCAGATATCCCACGTCAGGCTCCTTCCAGGACTAGGCCGACGGCCCCCGCGTACTCTTTCCAAGCCTTCGTCCGCTTCGCCAGTTCGGCCCGGCCGTCGTCGGTCAGGGAGTAGACCTTGCGGGCGGGGCCGCTCGGCTGGATCTCCCACGTCCCGGCCACCAGGCCGTCGTTCTCCAGGGCGCGGAGGGCGGGATAGAGGGAGCCTTCGCCGGCCTTGAGGGCATTGTGGCTACGGCGCTCTATCTCGCGGGCGATGGCGTAGCCGTGTCGGGGGGCGTCGGACAGGACGGCCAGAATGAGGGTGGGGACACCACCCTTTTGCAGTTCGCGGTTCTGACTCATGCCGACAGTATACATCGTTTAACGAGGTATGTCAAGGGGCGCGGATAGGCCGCCAATCCTTGGGGAGGCGGAACCCACCCGCTCGCTTAGGCTCGCTTCCCTCCCGAAACGGGAGGGGAAGGAGAAGTGCCGGAGGGTGGCGAGAAACGGGACGGGAAAGGTTCCAACGCCCCCAGAACTGGGGGCCGGGGGCGATGAGTCAGCGCATCCACTGGCTGCCGACGGCGAGGGCGTAGATGGCAAGATACAGGGCGACCGTCCCACGCAGGGAAACAGCGATGAGGCGGGGGCGGCGGGGGCGGTAGTAGGCGGCGAAGGCGAGGAGGGGCAGAAAGGAAAGCAGTTTGGCGGCGCAGAAGGCCAGCGGCCCATGATGCAGGCAGAAGGCCATCCAGAGGTTGGCCTCAGTCGCCGCGCCGGTGTGGACCCAATAGAGGGTCGAGCAGGCGTCGGCGGTGCAGATCACAAACAGCAGCAGGCTATCCCAGGCCAGCCACGCCCGGCCCACGGTCATTGTCCGGTCAGAGGGCTTTGAATATAGGTGAATGATTTCCATGTCTCTCTATTCTGCACAATCCAGGCCAGGTCCTCACCAAAAGCCTGTCAGAAGCACCAGGATTTTGGGAGCGGCTTTGCAAACCAGTGTTTTTGCGGATGAAGAGGCTATGGGGAAGTGTTCTTTGGCTCTACCAACTTGACCAGGCCGATGCTGCCGAAAAACAGGAGCGTCAGGGGGATGGCGAGGGCCAGCATCGTGCCGGGGTCGTTAGAGGGCGCGACCACCATCGCCAGGGTGAACAGGGCGACGGCAATCTGACGCCAGTATTGCACCATCATCTTGGACGTAATGATGCCGATCTTGCCCAGGAACATCAGGACAACCGGCAGCTCAAAGAGCAGGCCGAAAACGAGTAGCATTTTGACGACGAAAACGACGTATTGCAGCGGGTTCTGGAGAAGGACCGGATCGGGGAAGTCGGAGAGGTAGCTGAGGAACCAATGCATCGCCATCGGCAGGATCAGGTACGCGCAGGAAACACCCAGGGCGAACAGCAGGACCGAGAGCGGGGCGACAAAATGGACACCCTTCTTTTCGCCGGACGTCAGGGCCGGGGCGATGAAGCCCCAGAGTTCCAGCACCACAAACGGCAGGGCCAAGACCAGGCCACCGACCGTGGCGATCTGGAGCTTCAGGAAGAACGGCTCGGTGAATGAGTTGAAGCGCAGGCTGCCGTGAATCTTGTCCAGGGCAGGCTTGAGCGGCGCTTCCAACAGACTGTAGATCGGGTGGAACAGAGCGTACATCACGATCATACCGAGGGCGATGTAGACGCAGGCGCGAATCAGCCGGGCGCGTAGCTCGGCCAGATGCTCCGTCAGTTCGGCTTTTTTTTCTTCGTCCCGGTCACGATCCGTGTCCGGCCCGCTCAGTTTCAGTGCCATAAGATATTCGTGCTGCTAGAGGATGATGACGCTGGTCTCGATGTACTTTAAGACGACAGGCCCCGACTCCACTGCCCCCCCTGCCCCGCCGGGATAATTGCCACCGGGGTAGTTAGAGTTCGGAGAGCCGCCGCGACGGCGGTTTGAATTGCCAGAGGAACCGGGATAGTTGCCGGGCGGCGTCCCGCCCGACATCCCATCAGGGTAACCGCCGGGCATACCGGGCTGGCCGCTAGGGTAGTTGCCGCCAGGCATTCCACCGGGCTGACCGCCGCCGGGCATTCCGCCGGGGTAGTTGCCGCCAGGCATTCCGCCGGGGTAGTTGCCGCCGGGCATCCCGCCAGGGTAGTTGCCGCCAGGCATTCCACCGGGCTGACCGCCGCCGTAGGGGTTGGAGCCGCCTGGCCCGGCCCCGCCGGACAGGAGGCCCGGCGCGGTCGAGGTCAGGCTCAGGGTCGTCTCCATCCGCACGATACGGCCGGCGTTGTAGGCGAAGTAGATGAGACGCTCGAACTTGACGGCCTGCGTTTGAAGGAGCGGCAGGGGCGAGCCAGGGCGCGGCTGGAACGTCGCCGGGCCGACGTACGTCTCCCGGATTTTAGCGGTCGGGTAGCGATCCTGCCACTCAAAGTCTTCCAGCGTGCTGGTCGCGGTCACGGTCGCCGGATAAGGCGAGGTCCAGTCGAGCGTCATCTGAACCGGCGTATCCCAATGTGCGCCGACCGACACGCGGCGGGGCGGGAGGACGGGGATCGAAAATGCCAACTGCTCACCGCCGTTGGCCTCGCCGACATGGGACAGGACCCGGCCCCGCGCGTCCACAACACGGTAGGAGGGGCGCACGGCGGAGACGTTTTGCAGGGCCTGGGGCAGATCGTGGGTGGAAACGTAGGACGCGAAGGGCTTGGGGTGGGCGGACTTATCCACCGTCAGCGCTTCATCCCGGACTAGGAAGGTCCCACCACTGACGTTCTCCACCGTCCGCCGGTAGCGCAGCAGGGACTCCTGGATCTTGCGGCCTTCTTCGGTCTGAGGGGCATCGGCGGGCGTCGCCGTCAGGACCGTTCGGCGCTGGTAAGTCAGGCGCGTGTTCAGGCTCCAGGGGTAGAAGAGCTTGATTCCCTGGCCGGACGCCATGTTGATCTTGTTCGCCACCTGGACCTGGACCGTGTCTTTGCCGACGAACTTGCTCTGGACGTCATAGACGGCAATCGTGATGGCGTGGGCACCGTCGCCGTAAAATCGGCTGGGGTCGTCGGCCGTCACACCGACTTTAGCGGCTTTGGTGTCCCACAGGAAAACGGGGTCGGTCTGCCGCCGGGGGAGGGCCTGCGCCGTGATAAACTGCCCGTCAAGGCTGATCTCGGCGTAGCCGCCGTCGGGGAAATCACGCAGTTTGATCGGCACGATCTCGCGGACGATTGCTTTGTTGAATGGCAGGGCGATCTGGATGGCCCCGGCGGGCGCGACGGCGGCGTCGGGCGCAGGCACGGCCGGTGGGGCATCCTGGGCGAAGGCCACGCCGCCGAGGACACAGAGAAGAAGAGCGGACACAGGCAGAAGAGCGGAAACGGACGGATTACGCATTAGGAACCTCAGTCGGCGAGTCTTATCGGCTGTCTTAAAGAGTGTCGGCAGGCGGGTCTTCCGGGTGAGCCGTCGCCTCGGCAATGGCGGCACGGGCCGCGTCGGCATCCTGGGCGGGGACCAGGAGGTCCCCCCAGCGGTCCTCGCCCGCCTGAAAAACGTTGCCCAGCATGGGGGCAGGCAGGCCGTCGAACGTCACGGGAATGCCTACCGCCTCAATGACGCCGCGCACGATGCTGGCCTCCATCTCGCTCTGAGCGGCGAACACGGCCACCAGGGGCATGCCTTCGACGTTCGGCTCCAGAGCGACGTCACTCGGCACGCCTTCGAGCGGGTCGTTCGGAATTTCCCAGGCGTCCAAAGCCGCCTCAGCCTCGGGCAGTGAGGCAGGGTCAGTGCGGGCGACGTGGGCATCTATATCGGCCACCAGCACGTCCGCCTCGCGCTCCTCGCGCCGGTCCTGCCCCGCCACGCCTTCCTCAGCCGCTTCCAACCGGGCAGCGGTTTCGAGCGGCGTCTCGGCATTATTCGGAGTATTGTTAGAATACGCTGTTTCCGCCATGTTTGCTCCCGGAAAGATCCTATCCCGTCTCACAAGCTTGCCACCCAAGTACTGGCACCCCAGCGGGTTCCTCAAAGGAAAGGGATTAGGACACTATGATTGGCGCGCTTGCCGATTGACCGAAGGCCACCGCCTCCGTTTGTTTCCGAAGCCCTCTTCCTCCGCCTTCTTTTCCGAAGCCCTTCCCTCCGAGGGAAGGGACAGACCCGGAACGAATGTGAACGGGACAGGGATAGGACTCCCTCCGGGGCGCCAGTGCTTGGGTGGCGAACTTGTGAGACGGGATAGAAATCCTACGCCCGCATCATCTTGGCCTGGCCCGTGGCGACTACCCCCCCGTGCGCCTCGCTCCGCACCTCACCCGCACAGACGATCAGCCGGGGCCGGGTGGAGACAATCCTCGCCTCAACCCGCAATGCCTCTCCGACGAGGGCAGGCTTGCGGAGGCGCGTTGTCAACTCGGCGGTCACCCAATGCAGGCCATGGCGCTCTAAAGCGGCGCGTGACAGGGCCTCATCCAGAACCAGGGCCAGTAGGCCGCCATGCACCCGGTCCGCCCAACCCTGATGCTCACGGAGAGGCGTCCAATTCGTGAAGTAGGTGTCCCCGTCCCAGGCGAAGGTCAAACGGAGGCCGACGGCGTTGTGCGGTCCGCAGCCAAAGCACATCCCGTCGTCTTCCAGCACGGCCTTCGTCTCGTCGCGGCTCATGCCAGAGCCTCCGCCCAGGCTTTGGACTGGTAGAAGTCGCACTCCTGCCGGACGGGGCAGACGGAGCAGGCAGGTTTCTGTGAGTGGCAGACACGGCGGCCGTGCTCAATAAAGTGGACGTGGAACGGATAGACCTGGTCGTCGTCCAGCAGCCTTTGAAGGTCATCATGGGCCTGGTCCACCGACACTTTGGGACCGATCAATCCGAGCCGCCGGGCAACGCGGCCCACATGGGTGTCCACCGGCAGGACGGGGCGGCCCAGATTAAACATCAGAACGCAGGCGGCGGTCTTC
>JAYTRQ010000131.1:0-2156 GCA_043746125.1 Armatimonadota bacterium
TCCTCGCGATCCTGGCTGTGCTTGCGGCTATCTTGTACCCGGTGTTCGCCTCCGCGCGTCACCGGGCGCGGATGATGGCCTGCGCCTCCAACCTGCACCAAATCTCCCTGGCGCTCCATCAGTACGCGGCGGATGCCGACAACGACTACCCACCGAATGATCCCACCGTAGCGCACACACCACATCTTGCCCTTGTCTGGACTCTGCTGATCCCCTACACACATAGCGTGGACGTGTTCCACTGCCCGGAAGCGCAGGGGAAGTATGAGGCGGCAGCGGGTTACGACTACATGAACGGATCATTGCCGTACTTCGCGGGTGATGGCCCCGTTGTTAAGGCTCCCCGTCCTGGTTCGGGAACCGTCGTCGCAGGGTGCGGCGCCCACACGCAGAGGGATGGGCCGGACGGCTATGCCCTGGATGAACAAGGGCGTGCGATCGGCTCGATCATCATTGTCCGCGAAGACGGCTCCACAGGCGTTGTCCAGGGCAGCCAAACAGACCGGTGGATCTACCATCAGGGCCAATGGATGTTATGCGCGGGTGTCACACCGCTGCCCGGTGATTACGAGCGCACTCGCTTTCCCGGTGAGGAGTGGCCGCCGCAGGATTAAGGCGGGGAAGTCAAAAAAAGTGCCTGTGACCGATTCGCGGGAAGCGTTTTGGCCACAGGCTTCCGCCACGAGGGCGGATCATCAAAAGGAGGACATGCGCTCTTTAACCTACCGCCGCTTGTCCCCGGAAAGTTCCTGCCGCGCCGGAAAATGCGCCCCCCGTTTTGCCGGGGTGAGCATGTCGGCCTCTTCGTCCCCGGATTGTAACCTCTTGTTAACCCATCTGTACGGCCCAACGTAGACGCCTAAAAATCCTATCGGCTAAAATAGAGGCATGGAAAGACCTGTGAGTGGCCGGATGCCGCTGCCGACCCTGCTGCTTCTGGTCGGCATCAACCTTTTCTGGGCCGGGTCGTCCCTCGCCGCCAAAATTGCTCTCGCCCATATCCCGCCGATGACGCTGGCCTTCGCCCGCTTCTCCCTCTCCGCCCTGCTGATGTACGCCGTCGCGCTCGGCCTGAAGATAGACCTGCGCGTCGCGCGTCGGGACTGGGGCGCGTTCTGGGCGATGGGCGTTCTGGGCCTGGCCCTGACGTACCTGCTGGCCTACCAGGGCCTCAGGCTCACGACCGTCGCGAACCTCGCCCTGCTCCACGCGACTGAGACGGTGTTTTTGTCGGTCCTGGCCTTCTTCTTTCTCCGAGAGGCCATGCCCGCCGTGAAGGTCGCCGGCATCCTGCTTGGGCTAATCGGCACGTATCTGATCATCGCCAACGGCTTCACCCTCGCCGGCCTCTCGCCCTCGGTGCGCGGGGACCTGCTGATTGTCCTCGCCCTGGCCTTTGAAGCGTCTTCCAGCATCGTGGGCAAGGGCCTGGTCTCGCGCTACCCGGCCGTGTCCGTCGTAACGTACCAGATGTTGAGCGGGTCCATCGCGTTAGCCCCGTTTGCCGTCTGGGAACTGACACGGCAGGCCGCCCAGGGGCATGGGCTGACGATGCCGCCCGCGTCCGCCCTGTTCAGCCTGCTGTACCTCGTCGTCCCTTGCACGGTCGTCGGCTACCTCGCCTGGTTCACCATCCTGGACAAGCGCGAGGCGGGCGAGATGTCCATCTTCCTGTTCATCCAGCCCATCGCCGGGGCGTTGCTGGGCGCGTATTTCCTGGGCGACCGCATCACACCGTTCACGATAGGGGGCGCTCTGTTGGTACTGGGAGCCGTCGTTCTCGTCAACCGCCGCCCCTTGCCGCCTGCCCCCGCCGCCTGAGGGCCTTCTGCTGACCAGACCTCACCCGTTATGCCGGTTCATCGTTCGCTCGATCCCCTCGGCTGTCCATGTCTCCAGGGCAGCTACGGCCCGCTCTGTCGCCTCGTCCACCTCCGCCTGCTCTCGCCGGTTGAACTGCCCCAGCACGAAGTCTATCTGCACGGACGGGTCTCTCGGAGCGCCCACCCCGAATCGCAAACGGGGGAACGTCTGCCCGTGCAGGTGTGCGATCAGCGACTTCAGGCCATTATGACCCCCCGCCGAGCCTTCCGCCCGGAGCCGCAGCTTGCCCAGCGGCAGGGCGATGTCGTCCGTCACGACCAGCACGTCCGCGA
>JAYTRQ010000132.1:0-2152 GCA_043746125.1 Armatimonadota bacterium
GCCACCCCCCCAGCGCCTATGCTCACAATGGGTATGGTCAGCTTCCCACCTAATCGGAGATGAGCCTGACTGGGTGGAATGCCGCCGCCGCCGGTCATGGGAGCGTCTGTCGTCGTACCGCCGGTCAAGGCGCACAGGAAATAGTCAATCTTCACCGCGAGAGGAGCGGCAGACGAAAGCTGTGGATATGGGGTGGGGGGGCGAACAGAGGCTCTAGGTCAGATATGAGGAAGGTGCTTGGGGCCTTGGGCAGACTCAACACGTACTCGCGCAGCTCGTCCTGCCTCCGCACCGGAACCGTCGGGTGGTCCAGGTCCAGAACGACGCCGGAGCGGAACACGGCGACGGCGTGGACGGGAACGGAGACGTCACAGTCTACAAGGTAGTGGGAGATGGCCTTGCGCGAGCGCTTGAGCTGGCGCGAGACGCTGCTGCGGAGCGGCTGGCAGGTGCCATCAGTGTGGACGGCGGACCAGACATCTCCGTGGCAGGCGTAATGTCCCACGTAAGCCTTGACTTCTACGACCAGAATACCGGTAGGGCCAAGGATGAGCAGATCGGTATCTCCCTGGCGCGTACCGGGCGGCACGAAGTTGGTCACGGCGGCGTAGCCTTCGGGCAGCCCGCGTAGGCTGTGGAGGATGGCGTCTTCGCCCTCCGCGCCGCGCTGGTAGCGGTTGTAGTTCCGTAGGGCGCGGACGCCTGCCTGGATACCGCCCAGGCTCAGGAAGGCGGCGACCGCGAACCCGTAGCCGTCCAAGTGGGCGGCCTGTGACCAGAGGAGGACACCGCCGCCCACGCCGGAGACGGCCAAGGTTCCTTCAATCCGCATCACCCTGTCGGCGTGCCGCGCGTGCCGGACGATTTTCATGGCCTGACTTCCATACCCTCATTATTGGCAGGACTTGGGGCGGGCTTCAGGGGCGCGAGGCCTGACGTGCAAAACGCCCGGCCCCTGTCTAGAATGGGGCCGGGCGTCCTGCGGTCTCGGGTCGGTCTATGGTGATGCTGTCGCACTTTCGGGAGCGAGGCCGCCATACGTTTTTGGACGGGTGGGTCCGAGAACGCTTAGGCCCTGGGCTTTGCGTCACCGCGTTTCCACGGGTTTGCCTTTGTCGAGCAGCGATTGGCGGGTCATATGCCTATATTATGGACAGGAGGGGGTGCGTCGTTACCCCGAGGATTGCGGGGTTTTATTGGGTCCATATCCCCTGCCCGGTAGAAGCATCTCTCCTACCGTCTCAAGATACTCCCCTTCGTGAGAAAAAACGCGCGTTTCATCAGAGTGCCTCGCGAAGCCGACGTGTCGAAAGACCAGGGCGCTGCCGCAGACTGGGTGGGGGAGTTGGTGGTCGCTCCCGGTCCCTGAAGCGGGAACGATGCTCGACCCACCGCACTGGAGGCATCGGGGCGGAGACTGCCGGGAGACAAGCAGTTGACGATACCGTTCTGAATCTTGGCGTATTCTTAGATTAGAGACACCTATAATTCGTTCTTCAGCCTCCGCCTGCGATAACAAATGTTCCGCATGAACCATTTGCCGGCAATGGCCGCACCATGCCATTCGCGTCCATAGGTGGACGTCAGGAGGAACCATCAGGCGGTAACCGAAACATGGAAAACCCGCGAGGATTTCTTGCGTGAAGTCGCAGCCAAGGCAAGTGACTTTATAAATGGCAGCCACAGGTTCCCCTCTAAGGCAACAAATCGGCCACAGCCACAACGAAGCTTGGTGCGGCATCCGGCGAGACCGACTCTGCCTCGGTCAGCCGTGTCACCTGCCGATAGGCGAACCCAAGCAATCCGTCCTCCACCGGCACGGGCTGGCGATAAACCTCCAAGACGCGCTCCGGCAGATTGACGATCCAATACTCGCCGATGCCGGCACGGGCGTACAACCCGGCTTTGGTTGTCTGATCCGGCAGGAGAGTGCTGTCGGAGATTTCTACGACCAGGACAGCGTCGTCTGCCGTGGGCTGTGCGCCGCTAAAATCGCGGGCGGAGCCGGCCACGACCGCCATATCCGGTTCCGGCTGACTCCAATCGCCCAGACTCAGAGGCAACTGGGGGCGCACGACGTGATCCTGCGGGAACGCGGCGCGGAGCGCCTCCAGGCCGAGCAGGACGGCGGTGGAGTGGGGGCTGTTCTGGG
>JAYTRQ010000133.1:0-2147 GCA_043746125.1 Armatimonadota bacterium
AGGGAGCCTGGCGCGGCCCTCACCAGTTCCGGGACGGACTTAGCCGCCCAAGTCGCCCAGAGCACGGAATCGAAGCGCGAGACGTCGCCCAGGCCGGACCGAATTTCCTGGACACCCCGCAGCGTCCCCTGAATGCCGGACGGCAGGCCGGGCAGGCGCGACAGGGGCCCGGCATCCGCCTCGTAGAAGACGTCCACCCAGGTCGGGGCGACGTCCGCGTCTTCCGAGACGACACGCCGCCAGTTAAGAGCCTGCGTCCGCAAGCCCACCTGCTGGTCCATGACGAAGGCGAGTTTGTGGGAAGGAGAGGGCAAAGAAATTCCTGAACTGCGGCCTACGCCATCTCCGCTGCCAATCGGTCCCGCAGGGCCGAGTAGATCAAATGCCCCGTGATCACATGGGCATCCTCCACCATCTGCATGTTATCTGAAGGGACGACGACGTTGTGCTGGGCCAGCTTTGCCAGTTTGCCGCCCCCAAACCCGCTCCACCCAAGAGTCGTGGCCCCCGCCCCGTGCGCGGCCTCCACAGCAGCCAAGACGTTCGGCGAGTTGCCGCTGCCGCTGATGGCGACCAGCAGATCGCCCGGCCGCAGCCAGGTCTTCGCCTGGTTCGCGAAGGCGTGGGCGTATTCCGTGTCGTTGCTCCAGGCCGTTAGCAGCGGGATCGAGTCCACCACCGAGAGGCACTCCCAGGGCCGCCCCCCGTGCAGGAACATATTCTTCTGGAAGTCCGCCGGCAGGTGGCTAGCCGTCGCCGCCGAACCGCCGTTGCCGCAGAACACTACCCGGCGCTCTCCCTTATAGTTGTCCCAGAATAGCGCCGTCGCGTTGTCAATCTCGTTCGTGGACAGCCGGCCCAGCAGCGCCGCCATGCTGCTCAAGTAATCGCTCGTATAGCTCATAATTCGTCCTCTTTTTGGTTGACTCTCAGGGCAGCGCCCGAATGAGTCGGGCCGGCACCCCGCCCCACAGCTCGTTCGCCGGCACGCTCTTGTTGACCAGCGCCCCCGCCGCGATCACGCTCCCTGCCCCGATCTCCACGCCCCCAAGCACCGTCACACGCGCCCCCAGCCAGCAGCCATCCCCGATCACGATGGGCCGCGCGAAGCCCCGGCCGCACCGGCGCTCCGGCGGCCCAATGTCGTGCGTACCGGTCCACAGCATCGCCTCCGCCCCGATGAACACATCCCGGCCCACCGTGATCGGCTCGCCCCAATCGGCCAGCAGGGTGCCGCGCCTCTGAATGTGGCTGCCCGCCCCAATCGTGATGAGACGCGCGTCGTTGCCGAAGTCCAAGTGCGCGTTCAGAGTCACGCCTGGCCCGACGTCCGCCCCCAGCAGCCGCCGGACAAGCCGGGCACGTATCGGCTCGCAAATAAGGACGTTCGGCATCAGCCGGTCGGCAAGCGCCGAGTACAAACAGTGCCGTAGAAAGCGTTTCGTCAACCCCACTCCTCACGCCCGGAGGCGTATTTGCTCACTGACGCTACGCCGCCGTGTTCAGAGCCTGCGTAGCCTCAGTCACTTACTCAGTCGGGCTAGAGCCGTCTTGGCGTCCGCAAAGTTCGGGTCTAGATCCACCGCCTTTTTGTATGCGGCGATCGCCAGATCCGGCTTACTCTGCTTCTCGTAAGCAATCCCCAGATTGTTCTGCAAGTGGGCGTTGGTCGGATCGCCCTGCACGGCCTGGCTGAACAGGCCGACGGCCTCATCCGTCTTGCCATCGTCTAGCAGCCGCAGGGCCAGATTGGACTGTGCCGAGGCGAGGTGCTCGGGACTCGCCCCGGGGATGGCAATGGCTTTGCGGTAGTCGGCTTCCGCGTCCGCCTTATGCCCCGCGTTGTCCTCCGCGATGGCAAGGTTCAGGGCTGCCGCGAACTCGGTCGGCCTGGCCTGAGATGCCAGTCGGTACTCCGAGATCGCATCCTCCGGTTGTTTCGCCTTGGTATAAGCTTCCGCCAGAGACACATGCGCCGCAAAGGCGTTGTCGGTCCCCAAAGCCAGCGCCTTCTTCAGTTCAGGGACCGCTGCCACATCGTCCCCAGAGCTATGGTGGAGAAGGCCTGCGTATAGCACTAGCTGCGCGTCCTTCGGGTCCAGGTCCGCCCCGGACTGAAATGCCGCCGCCGCGTCCGCCGTCTTGCC
>JAYTRQ010000134.1:0-6844 GCA_043746125.1 Armatimonadota bacterium
TGGTTCCTCTACTCTAACGGAGAGTCGCGGGCAGTTTGGTTTAGGACAATGATAGCGCATCAGGGGCGAGGGTGTCAAGGAGAGGAACTCGCTCTTGACTTTGCCCCCGAAAAATGCTACCCTTACCCACACTTATGACAACGCCGCCAACAGCTGAAACGCTCCCCCCACGCCGCCCGCGCGTTGTCATCGTCGGCAGCGCCAACACCGACATGGTCGTCCGCGCCTCGCGCCTGCCCAAACCCGGCGAGACCGTGCTGGGCGGCGACTTCAGCCAGGCCCCCGGCGGCAAGGGCGCGAATCAGGCTGTCGCCGCTGCCCGTCTGGGCGCCTTGGTGACGTTCATCGCCTGTGTCGGGGCGGACGCACTGGGGGATCAGGCCGTGCAGGGCTACGAGGCCGAGGGGATAGATACTCGCTACGTTGTCCGAGACCCGGACGCGCCGACGGGCGTGGCCCTGATTACGGTGGATGAGGCGACGGGGGAGAACTGCATCGTGGCCGCGCCCGGCGCAAACGGCTGCCTGAGCGTTGGCCTGATCGAGCGGGCCGCCGAAGTCATCCGGGAGGCGGACGTCGTCGTCTGCCAGCTAGAGTCGCCGCTGGATACGGTCCTGACGGCTCTGCGGCTGGCGCGAGACGCGGGCAAGACCACGATCCTGAACCCCGCTCCGGCCCGGCTCGTGTCGGACGAGCTGCTGTCACTCGTGTCTATTCTGACACCCAACGAGACCGAGGCGGCGTTTCTGGCCGGGGACGTGCAGATGACACCGGAAGACGCGGCGGCGAACCTGCGGACGCGGGGCGTCTCAGCTGTCGTCGTGACCCTGGGGGCGCAAGGGCTTCTCTGGCTGGGCGAGGATGGCCCGGGGCATATGCCGGCCTGGCCCAGCATCCGGGCCGTGGACACCACGGCGGCCGGCGATTGCTTCACGGGTGCCTTGGCCGCCGCGCTGGCTGAAGGCCGGCCGTGGGAACAGGCTCTGGCGTTCGCCAACGCCGCCGCCGCCCTAAGCGTGACCAAAGCGGGGGCGCAGCCGTCCCTGCCGTCGCTGTTTGAGGTTGACCAGTTCTTGGTGGGCTAGACCTACGCTGGGGCGAGGGGATAAATCCCTCTCGCTGAATAGGCGTCCTTCGGACGAGCCGGTCGCGTTTCGGTTATCGTTCAGCCCCGCCCGGAGGGCGTCATGATAGCGAGAGGGATTTATCCCCTCGCCCTCTCCGACGTGTCCGTCCTGCCTGGCACCCGGCTATCATGGGTATTACTCTCTTATGACCAATGTTCGCGTCCGCTTCGCCCCGTCTCCGACGGGATCGCTCCACATCGGTGGCATCCGCACCGCCTTCTGGGACTGGCTCTACGCCCGCCACACCGGTGGCACGTTTATCCTCCGCATTGAGGATACGGACAAGAACCGGGAGACGGCAGATGGAGTCCAGGTTATCCTCGACTCACTCCGCGAGTACGGCTTGGACTACGACGAGGGGCCGGAAAAGGGCGGGCCGCACGCTCCCTATGTGCAGTCTCAGCGTCTGCCGATTTACCACAAATACGCCGACCAGCTCATCGCTGAGGGCAAAGCCTACCGGGCCTACGACACGCCCGAAGAGCTGGCCCGGATGCGCGAAAACCAGCAGAAGCGCGGCCTGCCGCCGGGCTATGACCGCCGCCACCGCCACCTGAACGAGGGGGAGCGGGCCGAGTACGAAAAGACGCGCGGGCAGTACGCAACCGTCCGGTTCGCCGTGCCTTTGGAGGGCAAGACGACCTTCACGGACGCCGTCTACGGCGAGATCACCGTAGAGAACCGTATACTCGAAGACGCCATCTTATTGAAGTCCGATGGCTACCCCACGTATCATCTGGCCGCCCAAGTGGACGACCATTTGATGGAGATCTCCCTCGTCCTGCGCGGCGAGGAGTGGCTGCCATCCGCGCCCATGCACATTCTGATCCATCGCGCGCTAGGCTGGGAGCCGCCGATCTTCGCCCACCTGCCCGTGATGATGGGGCCGGACAAGAAGAAGTTCGGCAAGCGCAATGGGGCCTTGGGGGCATTGGAGTACCCCAAGCAGGGCTACCTACGGCCGGCCACGCTGAATTTCCTGGCGATGCAGGGCTGGTCCCCCAAAGAGGAGCGCGACCTGTTCACCGTGCCCGAGCTGATCGAGCGCTTTGACCTGGACGGCGTCCTGAACCGCTCGCCCATTTCCGACCCGGAAAAGCTGCTCTGGTTCAACGGCCAGTATGTACGGCAATTATCCCTGCCCGAACTCGCCGCCCTGACCCTGCCGTACTTGCAGCAGGCCGGCCTTTTAGGATCGGACCCGGACGCCGACACGCTCGCCTATGTGGGCCGCGTGCTGGCCTTGGAACAGGAGCGGATGAAGATCCTTGCGGAAGCGCCTGCCCTGGCCGACTTCTTTCTGCTGGGCGATGATGAGTACCTGTTTGACGACAAGGCCGTCGCCAAGTGGTTCAGCAATCCCGGTGTCGGCGACCGCCTGCGGCGAGTCCGAGACGGCTTCGCGGCTTTGGAAGTCTTCGACGAAGCCGCCATTGAGGCCGTCGTCCGCGACACGATCAGCGCGTTTGAGGTCAAGGGCGGCGAAGTCATCCACCCCGTCCGTGTGGCGGTTTCGGGCCGGACGACCGGGCCGGGCCTCTTCGAGACCATCGTCGTGCTGGGCCGCGAGCGGTGTCTGGCGCGTCTGGACCGTGCGCTGGGGCTGGTGACGGGGTAAGATTGGCGCGGGCCCCCCCCTCCTCTCCCGTGAACCCGTCCCGCTCCGCTAAATGCAGGGCACAAACTCGCTCTCAGTCGCGGATGCGACTTTCACTTAGGAGTAGACAGGCACTTCCAGTGCCGGTCCGAACTCTTGCGCCGGACTGAAACCTACTGAAACCTATGGAAATCACGGACGTCAACACGCTGTTCGGGTCGTACCCCGCGCAACACCCGGACAGCACGGCCGACTCGCTCGTCGAGGTGATGGGGACGAACGGCGTGGATTGGTGCCTGGCCCTCTCCACCTGGGGGCTGTTCCACTCCGCGCCCGAAGGCAACGGCGAGACCATGCGGGCCTGCAAGGCGCACGACCACCTGATCCCCGTGGCGACCCTGAACCCGGCCCACTTCTGGGGGCAGGAGGGGATGATTGAGGGCATCGCCGAGGATGCCTTCGAGATGTTCCGCTTCTTCCCACACCTTCAAAATTGGCCCCTGGAATACGCACCGTTTATTCGTATCCTGTCCATCCTGGCCCGGCAGGAGCGGATGCCGATCATGGTCAGCGCAGGCCAAAGGGGCGACGCCACGCAGCTCGTTCGGCTGCTGGACGACTTCCCTCATCCGGTCGTTCTAGAGGGCATCTCGGCCGACACGCTGACCGAGGCCGTCACGCTGATGCGGGTCCACGAGAACGTCTACTTGGAAACCCACGCTCTTAATGCCCCTCATGCCCTGCCTCTGCTGCGGGACACGGTGGGCGTTGAACGTGTCCTGTTCGGGTCGGATGCGCCCGGCCAATCGCTCGCCGCCGCACTGGGCTACGTGCGGACGTCGGGGCTGTCCCAGGCGCATCAGGCCGCCGTCCTGTCCACAAACGCCCAGCGCATCTGGCAGGGTGGGGGCGAGGCGAGCGAGGAGTAACCATGCCCATCTTTGACGTCCATGCCTACTTCGGGGACACGCCGCTGTCGTCTGCACTGGCGACCCAGGAGGCCGTTCTCGCGACCCTGCGCCGGTCGGAGATCACGGGCGCAGCCCTGATTTCGGGCCTGGCCGCCGACTGCGACTTCCTGGCCGGCAACCGCCGCCTGCGCCAGATCGTCTCGCCCGAAGATGGCCTGTTCGGCTGGATCACGCTGAATGCCGGCTATTCGGCCGAATCGCAGGAGGAGCAGAAGCGGCACGAGATGCGCCCCGGCATCGTCGGCGCGGCCCTGTTCGGGCACAACGGCCACCCGGTCATCCTGGAAGATGCTCGTGAGATCCTGAACGCCCAGCGCCGGTACGCCAAGCCGGTCGCTCTGCACGTC
The DNA here is from genome assembly GCA_043746125.1 of Armatimonadota bacterium. GTDB lineage: Bacteria > Armatimonadota > Armatimonadia > Armatimonadales > Capsulimonadaceae > JANXMY01. The sequence goes on from JAYTRQ010000134.1 coordinate 4,043, forward strand.
CCGGACGGCGACGCGGTGCAGGCGGGCCGTGAGATCGCCGCCGCCTTCCCGGCCATGAAGTTTGTGTTCCTGACGATGGGGGGTGACGATTGGCGGTCCGCCGTGCGGGTCGCCAAGCAGTACTTGAACGTCTATCTGGAGATCTCAGGCAGCCTCGACTCGGACAAGATCGCCTACGCCTCGGCCGTGCTGACGCCCCGCAAATTGCTCTTCGGCAGCGGCCTGCCCCACGGCAGCCCCGCCTGCCCCCGCGCCCTGGTGGAGACCGACTCGACCCTGACGCGGGCGGACCGCAGCCGCATCCTGTCCGAGAACGCCGTCGCCCTGCTTCGAGCCACGTCCGAACCGGAAGAGCGGAATGACGACGATGAGGACGAAGACGAAGATGATGAAGAGTAAGGCCCCCCCATTATTGGGGGCGGGGGGGGAACACCGCCTCGTTGCCGCGCTCATCGCCTTCACCCTTCTCGTTTCCACCCTGCCGTACCTCCTTGGATATTTCCTCGCCCCGGTCATGGGCGTCAACGGCAGCCCCACCTACTTCATCGGCACGCCCTACAACATAGACGACTACTGCAACTATCTTTCCTGGCTGCGGCAGATGGCGGACGGCCGGTTCTTCCTGCACAACATGTTCACGACGGACAAGCAGAACGACCTGGAGTTCAGTGTCTTCTTCTGGCTGCTCGGCCGCGTCATGGCTGTGACGCACTGTTCACCGCAGGCCGCCCTTCAGTTCGCTCGGCTGACCGGTGGCCTGGGCCTGCTCTACTTAATCTACCGCTTTTACCGCTACTGTCTGCCTGCCGATAAGTACGCCCGGCTTTCTGCCTTCGGCTTCGCCTGCCTGTCCAGCGGCTTGGGCTGGGTGCAGTGGCACCACTGGCAGGACAAGAACCTGCCGGGCGGTCCCGTGGATGCCTGGCAGCCGGAAGCCTACACGTTCCTCAGCATCTACACGTCGGCCCTGATGACGGTCAGCACGCTCTTAATTTTAGGCGCTCTTTATGCCCTGCTTCTGGGGGAGCAGACGCGCAAGTGGAAGTACCCGGTCATCGCGGGCGTCTGCGGCGGCATCCTGGGCAATATGCACTCTTACGACGTGCTGCACCTGTCCGCCGCGTGGGGCCTGTTTCTCATCGTTCGGACAATCCGTCTGCGCGGCCAAGGTGTTGCAATGAGCTGGGTGCGGGGACTCGTTGCGCTTGCCCTGACCCTACCGACGACGCTATATATGTTGTACGTCTTCAACCGTGAGGCCGTCTTCAAGGCGCGTGCAAACGTGCCGACTCTATCGCCGTCGCTGCCTATCGTGGTTTCGGGGCATCACCTGAACCTACCTGCTCCCTGGCATTATTTCCTCGGCTATGGCCTGGTCTTCGGTCTGGCAGTCCTGGCGGCTGTGTTGCTTTTTAAGCCGTCCGCCCGCAAGGAGGAGAGTGATCCACTGGTTTCCTTCCCTTATGGCCCCCTTTCCGGCTTTCCTTGCTTCTTCGCCCTCTGCTGGGCCGTGGCAGGGCTGCTCATCGCTTACCTCCCTGTGCCCTTCCAGCGCAAAATGCTGATGGGTGAACATCTGCCCCTGTGCCTCCTGGCCGGGGTTGGGGCGGCCTGGCTGGCCCGACGCTTTGCGCCCCGCCACCAGGCCCTAGCCCTGGCCCTGCTCGTCCTCGCTTCCGCCCCATCCAGCGCCCTGTTTCTGCGGCGGGACTTCCGGCATTTGCAGACCGACAAGAGCGAGACGCACCTGTCGCCCTTCCTCAGTCTACCGCTCGTGGATGTGTACCATTGGCTCCGCGCCAACACACCGGCGGACGCCGCCGTGGTCGGACTGCCGGGCCTCTGCACCTACCTTCCCGGCGAGGCGGGCCGGGCGGTCTGGGCGGGGCATTGGGCCGAGACGCCGAGTTACGGCGACAAGGATGCCCAGTTCGTGGACGCCTTCGATCAGGAGGCCTCCGACGCCGACCGTCACGCCTTCCTGCTTTCCACGAACGCCCAATACCTCTTTTATCCCAACGATATCTCGCAGGCCACGTTCAAGCGCCGCCACCAGATCCACCATTTCGTGCAACTGACGTTGGCCCCGCCGCCCTACCTGAAGCAGGTCTACAAGAACGACACGTTCACAGTGTACGAGATTCACTGACGGAGGGCTGAAGCGTCGTTCGAGCGGCTGAAAACCGCTCGCTGCTGCTCGGACGCCTCGACTCGACAGACGCGGGCACGACAATCCCGAAAATCACCACCCGCCGCTCGGCCTCTCGCTTGCAATTCCACCCCCACTTACGATATAATGATTTGATGACAAGTGTAATCGCGCCGCCCGGCGCAGACTCTACCCTGGACGAGCCGCTGCCGCGACCTGCCCCAATCCGGGGCGGCTATAGCGTCCTGACCTGGGGCTGCCAGATGAACGAGGACGACTCCGCCCAGATGGCCGCCATGCTGGAAGCGCAGGGCTACGCCAGGGCCGACCGGGTTGAAGACGCCTCGGTCATCCTCCTCAATACCTGCTCCGTTCGGGCCAAGCCGGAGCGCAAGGTCTACTCCAAGCTGGGCGAACTGCGCGAACTCAAGGCCCTGAACCCTGATCTGGTCATCGGCGTCTGCGGCTGCATGGCCCAGAAAGAGGCGCCCGAGATTCGCCGCCGTGCCCCTTATGTGGACATGGTGATTGGGACCGGCCAGATTGATCGCATCCCCGCCCTCGTAGACCGCGTCCGACTGGAGCGCATCCCCATTATCGCCACCGATCTGCCCTCGCGCAAGGATCGGAATGACAAGGCCACACCGATGCGG
>JAYTRQ010000135.1:0-6832 GCA_043746125.1 Armatimonadota bacterium
GGCCTCATCGGCGCAGCCCTCTGCGCCGCCGACGGCAAGCGGGTCGAGGCGGGGGCGGCCATCGGAGCGCTGGCAGCGGTCGCATCCGCCTTCACTTTCTACCACTTGCGCCAGTGGGCGGACAAGACGACGGGCCTGCCGGACCCTATCGTCGCCGTGGCCGAGGACGCGGTGGCCTTTTTTGGGGGGTGGAGCGTTCTGCGGACGGAATGACGGAAGGCGTTTGTGTACTTGCATCCGATTGACCCTGCCCCTCATTTTCGGGTACACTGGATGAGCGTTTTCTCGTTTTCGTAGGGGAAGTTGGGACTTTTGACGACGACTAAAGTGGGACTGGTGCAGCTTGGGTGCGCTAAAAATCAGGTGGACGGTGAAGAAATGCTGGGGGCCTTGGCTGGGACGAGCGGCCAGGTCGTGCAGTTCGTCGCCGACAAGGGCGACGCAGACGTGCTGATCGTCAACACATGTGGCTTCATCGGCCCGGCCAAAGAGGAGAGCATCGCCGCCATCCTGGATGCTGTCAAGCGCAAGCAGCGCGGACAGGTGTCCAAAGTCATCGTGACCGGCTGCCTGGCACAGCGCTATGGGGCGGACCTGGCCCGCGAAATCCCCGAGGTGGATGCGTTTTTAGGTATCGAAAGCGCCCCCAGCATCGGGAACGTCGTATTCGGGGCACGGCCCCGACAGATCAACCTCGTCGAGACCGTGGCCGACAAATACCCCCTCATCCCGCAGGCCCGCCTGCGGGCGACTCGGACGCCCTGGACGGCCTACCTCAAGATTTCTGAGGGCTGTGACCACACCTGCACCTTCTGCGCCATTCCGGGCATCCGGGGTAAACACCGCTCCAAACCTATTGAGCGTCTGGTCCAGGAGGCCACACAGCTCGCCGCGTCGGGAGCGCGGGAACTGAACCTGGTCGCCCAAGACACTACTGCCTACGGCATGGATCTGTACGAGCGTCTGGCCCTGCCGGAACTACTGCGGGCGCTGGCGAGCGTCGAAGGTATCCAGTGGCTGCGACTGCTCTACTGCTATCCGACAATGGTCCGCCAGCCCCTGTTAGACGCCATTCGGGAGCTGCCCCAGGTCATCCCCTACATTGATATGCCCTTGCAGCACGGAGACGACGCCATGCTCAAGGCTATGAAGCGCGGCGGGAGCGTGGAGCAGTACAAGCGCCTCTTCGGAAAGATGCGAGACGCCCAGCCGGACCTGACCCTGCGGACGACGTTCCTGGTCGGCTTCCCCGGCGAGACGGACGCCCAGTTTGACAGCCTCTTAGCCTTCGTCCAGGAGATGAAGTTCGACCGCGTGGGCGTCTTCACTTATTCCGCCGAGGAAGACACACCCGCCTTCAGCCTGCCCGACGCCGTACCCGCCAAGGTCATGCGCCAGCGCCGCGATGCCTTGATGGCCGCGCAGCAGAGCATCAGCCTCGCCAACAATCAGAAGTGGCTGGGGCGGACTTTGGACGTGCTGGTGGAGTCGCGCCGGGGCGAAGACGCCGTAGGCCGCTCGTTCCGCGACGCCCCCGAGATTGACGGCACCCTCACTATCCAGGGCTGTGAAGCCCAGCCCGGCGAGTTCGTCCGCGCCCTCGTCACTCAGGCCGATCCTTACGACCTGACCGCGCTGCCCGCTTGACTTCCCCATCCTCAACAATTTGACCTGCGCCTAAATGGGGAAGCGGATAACATAGGACAATGATGGCAGAAACCACTTTAGATGGAGTCTGAGCCGTGAAGCCTCACTACTTTCTTTGGACGGCGGCTCTCTGTCTGCTGGGAGTTTTGGCGTGGCCTGTTTGCGCTCTTTACAATGGGCTGAGTGATGCGATAGCGGACCGCAGCTATTGTCGGTGGGATCGCGCCCATCATGTGGCTCACGGCTATCGCGTCCGGCAGCCGGATAACCTCTATCTCCTTCGCCTCGGCCTGCTGGAATATGCCCAGCATCACCAGGGAAGTCTACCACCGATGCAAAACGCGGCAATAGCCCAGCTCGTGTTGATGTCCTACGTCAACCACATCAGGCCGTTTTACAACCTCACGACCGACCGCCCCCTTGTCCCGAACGCTGCCCTCTCCAATCTGAAGTATCACAGCATCACCAACCGCAGCGCTCTGATTGCCTTCTACGACCCGAAGCCGCCGGAGGGTTACCCTGAGGTCTACTACGTCACCCTCAGCGGCCACGTGGACCACGTCAGCCTGAGCCACTGGCCGCAGATCTGGCAGGCAGCAAGAACGGCCGCTCTATGATCACCGTCACCGACATCGTCAAGACGTACAAGACCGGAAGCGTGGACCTGACGGTGCTCAAAAACATTTCACTCCACATCGGCGCGGGTGAAATGGTGGCGATCATGGGGCCTTCGGGATCGGGCAAGTCCACGCTGATGAACATCATCGGCTGCCTGGATCGGCCCACGACCGGCACGTACGCCCTGAACGGGGAGCAGGTGGCGCGGCTGGACGAGAACGCGCTGGCGAAGATCCGCAACCGCAAGATCGGCTTCGTCTTCCAGCAGTTCAACCTGCTGGCCCGGACGTCGGCCCTGCGGAACGTCGAGCTGCCCATGATCTACTCGGGGGCGCGGGGCCGGAGCGAGCGGGCGCGGAAGGCCTTAGCGCGGGTGGGGCTGGCTGACCGGCTGGATCACGCGCCGAACCAGTTGTCCGGCGGCCAGCAGCAGCGGGTCGCCATCGCCCGCGCTCTGGTCAACGACCCACCCCTGCTGCTGGCCGACGAGCCGACGGGGGCGCTGGACTCCAAGACCGGTGAGGAGATCATGACGCTGTTCCAGGACCTGCACCGGGAGGGTAGAACAGTGGTCGTAGTGACGCATGACGAGGAGATCGCCGCCCACTGCGAGCGGATCGTGCGGTTCCGGGACGGCGAGATCGTCAGCGATGAGGGGGTTCGGGAGCGTGTGCGGGCCGGTTTGGTGGGGGAGGGTCCTATCCCGTCTCGCTGAGGCTCGCCACCATTCCCTCGGAGGGAAGGGCCTCGGAAAGAGCGAGACATACGGGAGAAGCCGCGCCTTCCGACAAGCCGCCTCCGCCCTCTTCATCCGATGGCTTCATCCGAAACCCTTCCCTCCGAGGGAAGGGTGGCGAGCCTCAGCGAGACGGGATAGGAATCCTACTCATACCGCAGCGCCGTAATCGGGTCCAGCTTGGCCGCCCGGAAGGCGGGATAGATGCCGAAGAACAGGCCCACCCCGACGGCGAAGCCGAAGCCGAGTTCCGTAGCCCAGAACGGGACGAACGTCGGCAAAACTTTGTGCGCGAAGTGGTCTATCAGGGTCGCCAGGCCATAGCCGCACGAGACGCCGATCAGGCCGCCCAGGCCCGAGACCACCACCGCCTCCACGACAAACTGTAACAGGATCGCCCCGCGCGTCGCGCCCACCGCCTTGCGGATACCGATCTCGCGCGTTCTCTCTGTGACCGAGACCAGCATGATGTTCATAATGCCGATGCCACCGGTCAAAAGCGCCAGCCCCCCCACCCCGCCCAGCACGAGTTGGATGCCGGCCAGCAGCGTGTCAAGCTGCTTTAAAATCCCCTCCTGCGTGTCCACGACGAAGTCTTTGTAGTTCAGCGGGTGGCGCATCTTCAGGACGTCCCAGACCTGGTCGGCGGCCGTCTCCACCTGAGAGATCTCTTTGGAGCGGGTGGAAAACCCGTTGATCTTGTCGCTGCCCGTGAACCGCTTCTGCACAGTCGTCAGGGGTGCGTACAGGGAGTTGTTGAAGTCACCGCCGCCTGGATTTGAGTCCTTCTCTTCCAGCACCCCTACGACCGTCAGCGAGACATTGGAGCCATCATCCGTGGTGCAGTGGATAGGCTTCCCCAAAGCGGCGGCGTCCCCGAATAGGTTCTGCTTGACCTTGTGGCCGATGACGCAGGCCTTGCTCCAGTCGGCAACGTCGGCGGGGCTGATGAACCGGCCCCCGGATAGGGGCAGCACTTGGGTCTGGTTGAACGTGTCCAGAACGCCGGACAGTGTGACCGACCGGCGGCGGCTGCCGACCTGGGCGACTACGGAGGCGTCGGCGTTGGGGCTGACCGTGTTCACCAGGGTCCCACGCGACTCGACCGCCCGGACGTCTTCCATCGTCAGCCCATTAAATCCCGCCCGCGAGACGGTCCCAATCTTGGGCTGGTAGGAGACAAAGATCAGATTCGCGCCGTTGCCCGCGAACTGGTCTAAGATCTGCTGGCGAATACCCTGCACGATGGCGACCATCGTGATGACCGACGTGACGCCGATGATAACGCCCAGCATCGTCAGCAGCGCACGCATCTTGTTGGCCCACAAAGCGGCGAGGGCAACCCGGATGGATTCGAGCAGGATCATACCCGTGTTTCCGTCTTCCGGAAGTCGTCCAGCCGCTTTTGCAGTGCGTCAGGCAGGATGTAGCCCGTCAGTCGCGATAGGACTTCCCCAGCCAGGGTCCGCCACCGCTCCGTCCGCAGGCTCTCATCGTAGTGCAGGGCTTCCAGTAGAAGCAGCAAGGCTTTGTGCAGGCTGGCGTGAGCGGCCACGGTCCGACCCTGCGCCTCAAACACTGATGCCTGGGCATCGAGCAGAGTAGCGGCGAGGACGCACCGGCCGGCGTCTAGGCCACCGCCCATGCGGAACATATTGAGAAGTGTTTCATCGGGTAGCATTGGCAACGTGGCGACGTTCAGGCCGGTCATCTGCTTGCAGGCGTCCGCGCACTCGGCCAGGGCCGCTTCATACAGGCCGCTGTCTCTGCCGGTGATTATCTTGGCGAGAATAAAGGCCAGCGCCTCGATCTGCTGCTCGATGTAGCCTTTGCGGCTGCGTTGGTACATAAGTGTTTTTCCTGAAAGCGCGGAGCTAAGGGCGCGAGCTACCCCCCGCCGTTGCCGTTGATATCCGTCTTGCGCCGGCCTTCGCCACTGATCGGCGGCACGACCAGCTTCTCTCCCACTTTCAGCCCGGACACGACTTCAACGTCCGTATCGTTGCGAAGCCCCGTCACGATCGTGCGTTTCTCCTGCTTGCCCGCCGTGTCCAAGACCGTGACCTGGCCCGACAAATCCGTGAACGGCACGGCCTCTAGAGGCGCAAGGACGACACGGCTCCGCTTCTGGCTGATGACGCTGACGTTAGCGCTCATACCAGAGCGCAGGCGCGGGTCGTAGCGGGCGAAGGCGATTTTGACGGAGAACTTGGAGATCGAGTTTGTGCCGCCTGAAGAGCCGCCGCTGGAGTCGGCGAAGGCATTGGTAGAGGCCGGGGCGATCTCTGTGACGTACCCAGCAAAGGACGCGCCGGGCAGGGCGTCCACGGTGATGACGGCGGGGGCATGGGCGCGGACCTTGGCGATGTCAACTTCGTTGATGCCGACTTTGACCTCCAAGCGGCTGCCCAAGGTGGCGACGATGGACTGGGCGTCGGAGAAGCCCGTCGTGGCTGATTGGACAATCTCGTTCGGTTGCTTGTACTTCTTCAAGACCAGGCCGGACGATGGGGCGAGAATGCGCGTATCGGCGACGTTGACGTCGAGTTGCTGGATGTCGCCACTGATCTGGGCCACGGACGCGCGGGCCTGGGCAATGTCGGACTGCTTGACCGCATCCTGCCCCGCGTTCGCCCGTGCACCTTCTAACTGGACGCGGGCCGTCTCCACCTGCGCCAGAGCATCAGCGACGTCCTGCACGCGTGGCCCGGCCGCCGTGAGCCCGAGTTGCTGATGGGCCGTGTCTAGGCTGCTCTGGGCCGTGTCCACGGCGACCTGGGACGAATCATAGTCAGCCTGGGAGATGAAGCCCTTGGCGAGAAGCCCGGCTCGGCGCTTCTGGGTGCGGAGGGCGTCGTCGGCAGCGATCTGCGCCCGCGCGACGATCTCGCGCCCCTGGGCCAGTTCCTGCGGACGCGCCCCGGTACGCACCACGGCGAGATGCGCCTGAACCTGGGCTAAGCCCGCCTGGGCCTGGGCGATGGCAGCCTGGGTTTGGCGCACTTGCAGGGCATATTCCGCCTCCGTCTGGGCCAGCCGCGCCTGCGCCTGCTGCAATTGGGCCTGATCGCGGGCAAGTTGTGGGTCTATCTGCGACCTGTCCACCAGGGCGATCAACTGCCCCTGCCTCACATACTGCCCTTCCTGGATGGGAATACGCAGGAGCCGCCCCGCCGCCTTGCTTTTGACGTCCACTTTGTCTACGGGTTCAATGGTCCCCGTCTCGCCCACCTGGAGGACGATGTCGCCCACGCGCGTCGCGACGGTGCGCGGCGAGGGTGGCGGCTTGTGCAGAGACTTGCTGACGCTCCGCCCCACACCTAGAGCCAAGCCGAGCAAGAGCAGCGTCACGAGCAGGGGTTTCAGGCGTCGTTTCACAATACCCGTAGTATACCCGACGCCCCCACAAGGGAGGAGGGGGCAAGCCCTCTCCTTGTGACACATTTCAAGTGAAAAACTTTTATGGGAAGGGGGGTGTCTAAGTAAGTAGCGGTAGGAATGCAATCACGTCCGCCTTGTCGTTCGGGTGCGCCCACTGCCAGAGCTGACGCTCGTTGCAGCAGTGCACGAACAGGAAAACCGCCCGCCGCAGAGCCTCGACGCACCGGTTGAAGCAACGGCTCCCGCGCCCTAGACGCGCCAGGGAGTGACGCAGGTCCACGTTGCCCCCCTCCACCGAGTAGGTCTGGCTCTTGCCCGGTGCGACCGCATGGCCCCCCGGCGCGTACAAGAGCGTTGGGTACACGTTGAACCCATCGCTGAAGTAGGACCTGGCAGCCGGGGCCCGGTCCACCACGCCCTGGAGCACGTCCCAGTTGCGCTCCTCCACCA
>JAYTRQ010000136.1:0-2140 GCA_043746125.1 Armatimonadota bacterium
TGGTAGGCCTTGAGCCAGTTGGCGACCGACTGAGGACTGACCGAGAGGAGGCGGGCGGTGCGACGCTGGTTGATCCCGTCCAGAGACATCCGCACGGCCTGTTGGCGCACGGGGGCGGGGAGACCGTGGGCTTTGGGCTGGGCGACGTAGACTTTCTAGCAGGCTGGGCAGCGGGACTTCTGGCTGCCGCAGGCGGTGCGGCCCCATTTGGCTTGGCGGAGGCGGCTCTGGCAGTGCGGGCAGGGTTCACTCATACCCGTGATTGCACCACAATCAAGTTAGACAATCCCGGGGCGGCGTCGGGTTGCATTCTGAGTCTCAAAGTGCTATAATGTCACGATTGTGGACCAGGGCCAGCGGCCTCTTCGGAGACCCGCCGGCTTTTAAGTTCCTCTCTGCCCCGCCTTTTTTGGCGAACCGGACGGGGCCAAAAATCCAAGACCAGAGAGAGGAGGCATATTATGCCATCCATCGCCATTGAACAGAGCTACGAGGCGGTCTACATCGTAGACGCCGACCTGGGCGACGAGCAGATCGGCGTCATCACGGCTAAATACCGGGGCGTCGTCGAGGGCGGCGGCGGAGTCGTCGAGAAAGTGGATCAGTGGGAGCGACGCCGGCTGGCCTACGAGATCAAGGGCCGCACTGAGGGGATCTACCTCGTTATGCAGTTCCGCTCCAAGCCTGCTGTCGAGACCGAGCTGCGCCGTATCTTCCAGATCAGTGAAGACCAGATCCGGTCAATGATCGTTCGCCGCGACGAGGACAGCGACGCTGTGCCGGTGCAGAACGGGATGCCCGTGCGCCAGTTCGCCCCTGCCCCCCAGGCCGCCCCCGTCCAAACTGCGCCCGTCCAGGCTGCGCCGGCCACTGCCCCAGCGCCCGCCACTGAAGCCCCTGTCGTCGAAGCGGCCCCTGTCGTCGAAGCGGCCCCTGTCGTCGAGACGCCGCCTGCGGAGGAGCCGACCGTCGTCGCTCCCACCCAAGAAGCCTCGGAACCCGGAGAAGCGAGCGCCTAACCCGAACGAGTCCAGAGAATAGAGTTGGTTTAGAGAGAAAGAGGAAACAGAAATGGACCTGAACCGCGTCATCCTGATTGGCCGCTTGGCCAGCGAACCTGAGCTAAAATACACCCCCAGCGGCATCGCCGTCACCCAGTTCCGCCTGGCCGTCAACCGGCCCATGTCGGCGGAGGCCCGGTCGAGTGGGCAGGAGAAGCAGGCCGATTTCATTCCCATCGTCGCCTGGCGTCAGTCGGCGGAATATGCCGCCAACTACCTGGGCAAAGGCCGCCTGGTCGCCGTCGAGGGCCGCATGCAGGTCCGCGAGTACGTCACCCAGGACGGCCAGAAGCGGCGCGATACGGAAGTGGTCGCCGATAACCTGAAGTCGCTGGACCGGCCCAAAGAGGGCGAGGAAGGCGGCGGAGGGGGCGGAGGCAACGGCTACGCGGCCCAAGGGGGCGGCGGGCGCCAGAACGGCGGAGGCGGCCAGTATGCGGACGGCGGCGACGATGCCTTCGACGCGCCGGTCTCTCCCCCACCCCCACCGGCCCGCGCGGCGGCCCCCAGCCGTCCGCCCGCCGGGGGCAACGCCCCGGCCCGTCCTGCGGTGGGAGGCGGCGGCCAGCGCAGCAACTACCCGCCGCCCACTGAGGACGACATGGACGACCCGTTCGCAGACAATTAGACAAATGAAAGCCGCCCGGCCTCACCGCCGGGCGGCTTTTGCTTGTCGGTGAGAGAGCCAGGTCAGGAACGAAGTCACGGGAGGCGCAGCTGAAAAGTCCTATCCGGTCATCCGCGAACTAGAGATCAGGGAAACCTCCCCCGCCTGAAGACAGCCAGACCGACAAGAGCGGCCTCACTATTTGGGGAGGTCTCTTTCCGTTGAGGTCAGTCTTCGCGATCTGGCCCGCCGTGCCGGGCAGGGCGACGTCAATCAGGACCCACTGGCGGTCGCCCTCATCGGCAGGCCCATAGAAAGCGACGTTAGCGAGAGTGGGGCGCTTGTAGGCGACGATAGACGTGATTTCGTGGGTGCCGTCGTGCCGGGCATCATCGGCCTGCGGATCGTCGGCGCGAGCATCCGGGCTGAGGGGGATCTGCTGTGGCATGGTATCTCCTCTGTGACTGGTGCA
>JAYTRQ010000137.1:0-6820 GCA_043746125.1 Armatimonadota bacterium
GTGGTCTCGCTATTTAACACGGGGCAGGACTGGTTTGTCTTGGGGCAGGTCTCCGTCACTGACTACGCCCCCGGAGTGGCCGCGCTCGCCAAAGGCGACGCGCACGCGGCGTTCTTCTGGGCCTACGCGCGGGACCGAAACGGCCCGGCGCGGACGGCAAGGCTGTCGCTTCCTATCTTGTCGCCGGGGCAATACCGGGTGCGCTTGTGGGACCCGTGGCGGGGCCGCGCATTGCCCTCCCTGCCCACCTTCCAGAGGAACGGGCATGTGACGCTGACTCTGCCCACCGTAGACCGGGACGTGGCGGGCGTGGTGGAGGAAGTGCGGTGAATAGCGGATGAGGCATACTGACCTCTCCAGACTCGTTCGAGCAGTTGAAAACGGCGTTGTTGCATAATTCAGCCTCCATGCCATGAATGGCACGGCTAACCGGCCCTCAGCCAAGAAGTACCGCTTCGCGGCACTAAGAGCGTCCGGATTTAACCCCCGCGAAGCGGGGGTTTCTGGCGTCCGCGCCGGTTAGCCGTGCGTTTCAACGCATGGAGGCTAAATTATGCTCGAACTTCCCCTTTCATTAATTTTTAACGTTTCCCTGGTAGCATAAATCCAATGCATATCCTGCTGGTCGAAGACGAACCGGACATGGCCGCCGTGGTGGCGGAAGGGCTGGCCGAGGCCGGCCACAAGGTCGAAGTCGCCCACGACGGCGAGGCCGGCCTTAAGTTAGCGCTTTCGGGCAAGTTCGCCCTGCTCATCCTGGACGTCATGCTGCCCGGCCTGAGCGGCTGGGAGGTCTGCCAGAGACTCCGGGCGCAGCGTATCCTGACGCCCATCCTGATGCTGACCGCCCGCGATGCCGTCTCGGACCGCGTTCATGGCCTGGAACTGGGCGCGGACGACTACCTGCCCAAGCCGTTCGACTTCTCCGAACTGCTGGCCCGCGTCGCCGCCCTGCTCCGGCGCGAGCGGATGCACAAGACCCGCGTCATCCAGATCGCCGACCTGACTCTGGACACCCAGGCCCGCCGCGTCGTCCGAGGTGGGCGGGAGATCGCCTTGACCCCGCGCGAGTATACTCTCCTGGAAGCCCTGGCGGGCCATGAGGGCCAGACACTTTCACGGGACCGAATTTTAGACCAGATCTGGCAGGACGAGGAGAGTTTGTCCAACACTGTGGACGTGTACATTCGTTTCCTGCGGCGTAAAATAGACGACGGGTCCCCGATCAAGCTGATCCAGACCGTCCACGGTGTCGGCTACGTGCTGCGTGCGCCTGGCCCGGAGGCCACCGGATGATGCGCTCCGTACGGACACGGCTGACCCTGTGGAACGTCGGCGTCCTAGCCCTGATCCTAGTCGTCCTGGGGGGTGTCTTTTTCTTCCGGGTCCGCGTCGTCGCGCTGGCGGCTGTAGACCGGGGGATGGCGCGATACGCCCGGCATTATCTCAGCGATCCCGAAGAGCGTGACTTGCATGGGCCGCCCGGAGATCTGGCGCCGCGCCTGCTGGACAGCCAGGGGAAACTTACGTCTCCCTCTTCATCAGGGGACGGACCATGGGATCGGGACAGCTTCAACCGGGCGCTGGCGGGCCGGAAGGTGTACGCGATGATCCAGGTCAAGGGGGAGCCGGTCCGCGTCTTCTCGCTGCCCTTAGAACGGCAGGGCCGGTTCGTTGGCGTGGCCCAGTTCGCCCGTTCGCTGACGCAGATGAAGCAGGACGAGGAGCAGATGATGGGAACGCTGCTGGCCCTGATCCCCTGGGGCCTGCTGGTCGCTGGGGTAGGGGGCGCGTTCCTGACCGATCGTGCCCTGCGGCCCGTGCGCCAGATCACGCTTGCGGCCAGCCGGATCGAGGCCGAGAACCTGTCCGGGCGGCTGCCGGCGACCGGCGGCGACGAGTTCTCGCATCTGGCCGAGACCTTCAACGGCATGCTGGGCCGTCTGGAACGAGCCTTCTGCGATCTGGGGCAGGCGTACGAGCGAATGGAACATGCCTACGAGCAGCAGCAGCGGTTTACGGCCGATGCCTCCCACGAGCTGCGGACACCGCTCGCGATCATCAAGGCCAATGCCAGCCTGGCCCTCGCCGGGCAGCGGACGCCGGAGCAATACCGAGAGAAACTGCAATCAGTGGACGGTGCGGCAGATCGCATGAGCCGAATCATCCAGGATCTGCTGCTATTAGCCCGCTCCGACGCCAGCCAGTTGCCGTGCGATCTCGTGCCCACGTCACTGGGGGACGTGCTCCGACAGGCCGGTGAAACCGTCCGGGACCTGGGACCCGCGCCGGTCCGTCTGGACCTGCCTGCCGGCCCCATCTGCGTCCCCGGCCATGAGGACTCGCTGGTGCGCCTCTTCGGGAACCTGCTGGAGAACGCCCTGCGCCATACGCCCGAAGGCGGTTGCGTCACGCTTTCCCTGATGTCGGAGGGAGAAAACGCCGTCGTCCGGGTGTCCGATACGGGCGAGGGCATCGCGCCGGAGCACCTGCCCCATGTTACGGAGCGCTTCTACCGTGTAGATGCCGCGCGGGCACGTCGCGACGGCGGAACGGGTCTGGGTCTGGCGATCTGCCAAAGCATCGTGGAGATGCACGATGGGACGATGGGCATTGAAAGCGCCGTCGGCCTGGGTACAGTTGTGACGGTACGCCTGCCGCTGGCGAATGGGGCCCCCGTCACCAATAATGGGAGAGGCAGAGAAGATCCCGTCGGGGCGCTCCCCTGTGGCCGCCCCTCTCCTCCTCCGGCTCCCCAGAATTAGGGTTTTAGTGGGGTGGGGGACTTTCACACTTTTTTCATCTACGCCCGGTATGATAGACGCAGAACGCAAACTCACAGGAGAAACCCGATGATAAACAACTCTCGGCGGGTCCTGGCCCTCGCTGGTCTTGGGCTGGCCGCGCTCCTCTTCACACCCTTTCTGCAAACGCAGGTGAGGGCGCAGGGGCCTCAGGGCAACGGTGGTGGGCTTGGTGGTGGACCCGGCAACCGCCGTCCGCCATTCGCCTTTGGGACTGTGACGGCCGTAGATGCCGGGGCGGGAACGATCACGCTGTCTCTCCAGTTCGGTGGCGGGACCCAGACGATCCAGACGCAGGGCGTGACCCAGATCACGACGCAGGTAGCGGCGAAGGTTTCCGAGCTGAAGGTGGGTGATCAGATCCAGGTGCAGGGCGTGCCAACCGGCATCACGGCCTCGTCTCTGACCATCGGCCAGTCGCCTTTCCCGACCGGCGGGCCGGGAGCCGGGCCAGGCGGGCCGGGAGCCGGGCCAGGCGGACCTGGCGGCGGGCCTCAGCCGGGCAGCGGCGTCCCGGCACCGTCGTACGCAACGGCCTCCGGCACGATCACGGCCACCAGCCCGCTGACCATCTCGCTCAGCCCGACCGCGTCATTGACGCTCAAAATGGACGCCGGAGCGAAGGTCACTCGATACTCGACGCTGGCTCTCAGCGGCATCAAGGTCGGCGATCGGGTGATGGGCCTGGGGACGACGGGCGATGACGGCACATTCACCGCGACGACCGTGGCTGTCAACGTGAACATGGGTGGTCAGGGTGGCGGCTTCGGTGGGCGTGGCTTTGGCGGGCGCGGCCGGAGCGGCTTCAGCGGGCGCAACGGGGGACCGGGCGGCGGCCAGGGTGGCCCACAGGGAGGCGGACCGCCCCCACCCGCAGGCGATCCGGGACCTCCTCCGCCCGCCCAATAGGATCCGACAACACGATCACAACGGCCCGCGTCGCGCGGGCCGTTCTTTCATGTCTGATGGCATAACCCGTTTTCCTGAAAGGAGAACACGACACTTGCACCTTTTATCCTCCTCGATCCGCCGCCGACCCGGCCGGGCACTCTCGGCGACCTCCGCCATCTGCGGCGTGGCACTCCTCGCTGGGTGCGGCGGCAGCGGCAGTGGCAGTGGCGGCAGCGGGGCCGCGATCCGCGCCGTCAACACCATCTCGAACGGCGGCACCGCCACGATCTCCGCCGGGGGCAAATCGATCGCCTCTGGCCAGAGCTACTTCAGCGCCTCCGCGTACCAATCGGTGGGCAATGGGGTGGCTCTGCTGACTTTCAGTCTGAGTGGCAACAACAATACGCTCTTTCCTTCCGCGACTCAAACCCTCAGTCTGGGCGGCTATTACTCGGCCATTCTGGTCGGGCGCTCGGACATCACGGCCCCCACGGACCCGCGCTACCCGACGCTTCTGGCGACTTCCGACAGTGTCTCTACGCCCGCCGCTGGGCAGGCCAGCCTGCGCGTCATCAATGTGGCCCCAGACGCGGGCAGCATAGACGTACTGGTCAACGGCACCGTCCTCACCGGCGGGACGGCCTACAAAGGCGTAACGTCCTATGGGACCGCCCCGATGGGCACTCTCTCGCTCCAGGTGAATGCGGCCGGCACCACCAAGCCCCTGACCGGGGTGCAAGCGCTGAACCTGACGGCGGGCCACGTCTACACGATCTTTGTGGTCGAGCCGACCGTGACGCCGACGCCCGTGTACGGCCTGCAAGAAGCGGACGACACCGCCGCCGCCGCCGGCTGACGCGTGGCGGCTGATAGACCAAGAAGAAAAGGGCCGTGCCAGGAATGGCACGGCCCTTTTCTGCGTCTGTCCTGCTGCTCAGTTCAGACTGAAGGTCCCCGCAACGGACTGGGTATGGCCCATGTCCAGGTACATCGTGTCCGTCGCCGCTGCCTTGTAGTTGCCTCGGCTGTTGTTGTTCGTGGCCGTCGCCTGGTCCTGGCCGGGCACCCCGTTGTGTCCGGAAGAGACCTGGATCGGCTTTAGGAACTTGACGTGCCCGTCCGCAAACAGGAAGTTGGAGCCGTCCGAGTGGATGCCGGTCGGGCCGGTGTAGTAGCTCGTATAGGGAGCGCCGTACGGGTCCACGCCGTTCAGGCCCGCCGCCATGTCGCCGGTCGCCAGTTTGAGGTTCGCTCCCTGGCCGTTGACGTCGTCTGCGAGAGCGCCATACAGCATATTGTTGTAGTCGGGCAGGCCATCGGTGCCGGGCGAGAAATTCCCGTTTGTACCCGTAGACAGGCCCTCATCCGCCTGGTCCAGTCGGGCGGTCGCGCCGAAGACCTCGCACAGCAGAACCGTAGAGGCGGGTGCGGCGAATGCCTGGAGCGCCCGGCCCTTTGCGTTCGTGTTGAAGGCATAGGAGACCGGCGCGTAGGTGTACCCATTGGCTGTCGTCTGAGCCGTGCTGTCATCGGGGCACTTGTAGACGCCCACACTCTTGACGTAGGAGTAGACCTGGCCTCCCCAGCCCTGGCCGTAGTTGACGCCTCCCTGCACGTAGTCACCCACGGGGTAGGCCTCGTCGTAGTCTTGGGTGTATTGCGTGAGGGCCAAGCCGAGCTGCTTCTCGTTGGACGAGCAGGAAGCGCGGCGCGCGTTCTCGCGGACCTTCTGGAAGACAGGGAAAAGTATCGCCGCGAGAATCGCGATTATTGCGATCACGACGAGCAGTTCAATCAGCGTAAACGCTCTGCATTGACGGGTCTGGTTCATTGTTAAAGCCTTTCTTGACTTGGACGTGGGTGCTTACTTGCGCCGCTTGCCTCTGGATAAAGTATATCCAACAGAGATTAAAACGATGTGAAAAGACGGGGCAGCGTCAAGGCGGCGAAGGCAACCGCTGGCTCCCTCCTTTCACATCGTTTTAATCTCTGTTGGATATAATGCCATAGTCGCTCCCACCGCAAGGCCCCAGAGACGCTTTGGATTGGGGGCGCTTTGGATTGGGAGCGCTTTGGATTGGGAGCGCTTTGGATAGGGATTGTGAGATGCTAGACACCACTCGAACGACCTCTGAAACGACTAGGCCGAGCCGCAAGCGGCCCGGACGCATAATCGTCGCTGTCCTGCTGCCGCTCCTGCTCATCGCCGGGGGGATCGCCTGGCGGCTGCACGCGAACGCCGCTGCGGCAAAGACTTTGCAGCAGGCCGGAGGCGCAGGAGGAGGAGGGGGGGCGGCCGGTGGACGTGGGCCAACCAGTGTGGCCGTAGCCTCAGCCCGCGTCCGGGACATCATACACACCTTTTCCACGACAGCCAACGTCGAGTCGCCTGAGACTGTCAAGATCTCGCCCCGCGTGGCCGAGCAGATCCTGACCATCAACGTCAAGGAGGGCGACCCCGTCCACCGGGGCCAGGTCCTGGCCCAGTTGGACGACACGCAGCTTGCCGCCGCCGTCCGCAAGGAACAGGCGCTCTTGGCGGAGGCGCAGGCCAAGCTCCTGCAAACGCAGGTGACCCAAAACTCCGTGCTGACGCCGTTGGAGACCCAAATCCGGCAGAACCAGGCGGGCGTCGCGTCTTCACGCGCCAACTACACCCAGGTGAGACAGTCGTCCGTGCAGCAGGTGGCCGCCGCCGATGCCGCTGTCGCGGACGCCCAGAGCCGCGTCGCCAGCGCCCAGGCGGCTATTGCGAACGCGCAGGCGGGCCTCCAGAGCGCACTGGCTAACCAGGAGAACGACCAGACGGCCCTGACGCGCGAGACTAGCCTTTTCAACCAGGGAGCGGTCGCAAAACAGGACGTGGACAATGCCCGCACGGTCGCGAATGTCCAGAATGCCAACGTCGGCGTTGCCCAGGCACAGATCCGGGTCGCGCAGGCCAGCCTCGTATCCGCTCAGGAACAGCTCAAAGCCGCCCAGGAGCAGGCCGCCATCACGCGGGCTAAAGGCCCCTCAGACATTGAAGCGGCCCGGACATCGCTCGTGCAGGCCCAGGCGCAGCTTCGGAATGCGAACGCCAACACGGACCAGCGGGCCGCCTATCGGGCGACCGTGGCCGGCTT
>JAYTRQ010000138.1:0-2136 GCA_043746125.1 Armatimonadota bacterium
CGGGCGATCTGGCGACCCTGGCCCGCCTCAGCCCGGGCGATCCCCTGGACGGCATCTTCTTCGTGCCCAAGACCGACACGTCGGGTGTCAGCCCCAAGACATCGTCCGTTTCCGTCCTGGCGGCGCCCAATGGCGACGGCTCCCAGGCGTCCCTGCTCGGCTCGCTGTACCAGGGCAAGCCATTGGACAACCAGTACCAGGTCGGCGACACTCACCCCTCGGCCACGGCCATCGTCCGGCATGGCACGGAGGAAGTTCTGTACGTCACCAAGTCCAATGACGACAGCCTCGGCCTGGTCCTACTCAGCAACAACCGCAAACTGCCCGACTTCGACCTGTCCCCCCTGCAAGTGACCCTCCTGGACGGCCATAAGGTCCATGGCTCGTACCCGAACGCCCTGGTCGTCTCGCCGGACAACACGCGGCTGTACGTCGCTGAGGCCGGTCTGAACTCGGTGGCCGTGCTGGACGTCACCACCCCGGCCCGGCCCAAGCTGCTCGGGCGCATCCCGACGGGCTGGTATCCGACGAGCCTCGCCATCAGCCCGGACGGAGGCACGCTGTACGTCGCGAATGCCAAGGGGATTGGCGAGGACATCAACCCGAACACGGGTGTCACCGTGGACTTCCCCTCGCCGCCGACCGCGACCCATCCAGGCGCCTTTAACGGCGGCGTGGATAGCAACTACCTGTACGGCAGCGCCCAGAAGATCAAACTGGCGGGCCTGACCCTGAACAGCACCCAGGTCGCCGGCCTGAACTATTCCGTCCAGCCCGTCGGCAAACTGGATGCGAGCATCGTGCCGCTGGGCGGCGCGGCCTCCAATAAGATCAAGCACGTCTTCTTCATCCTGCACGAGAACAAGACGTTCGACTCCGTGCTGGGGAATCAGGCCGCCCACTTCGGCCCGTTCGCGGCCACGGTCTTCAACTACAAGGACGGCTCGCCCTACGACGCCCTGCCCGCCGCCGTCCCCTACACCAGCGCCCAGTATACGGGCGTGTCTCTGAACACGCAGCTCCTGGCGACAACGTTCGCGGCCGGGGTCAACTACTACTCCGACTCCGAAGAGAGCGACGCGGGCCACCAGTTCGCGGCCTCGGGCACAGCCTCGGACTATACCCAGAAGACGTTGCTGGTCAAGAGTGGGCGCGGCCTGCTGGTCAACAAGAACTTCGAGCCGGAGGACTATCCCGAAGGCGGCTATGTGTTCAACAACGCCGCCCGAAACGGCGTCTCGTTCAAGGACTTCGGGGCGCTGGTCCGCATTGACGGCACGGACACGGGCACGAGCAGGCCGACGACCATTGACGACCCGAACAGCGGCAATCTGGGCTATCCCCAGCTTCAAGCGGACCAGTTCCATGTGCAGCTCGACGGGGGCGGCAAGGCCGTCAGCGTGGGCGACGTGGACTCGGCGACGACCGGTCTGGGCCAGTCGTACTTCCTGGCTCTGCCCATCCTGGATATCCTGGGGACCGACAATGGGAACGGCGAGCCGCGCCTCGATCGGAACTATCCCGGCTACAACTTCAACGTTTCTGATCAGCGCCGGGCCAAGGAGTTCATCCGGGACTTTGACACAATGGAAGCGAGCGGCACGCTGCCGCAGTTCCTGTACATCTACGAGCCGAACGACCACACAGGCGGCGTCCAGGCCCCGAACAAAGCGGCCGTGGTCACGGATCTGCCCGCGCAGCAGGTGGCGGACGGCGATGTCGGCCTGGGCATGGTCGTGGATCACATCATGAAGAGCGACGTCTACTACAACCAGAAAGACGGCACGGGAAGCGCGATCTTCATCACCTGGGACGATGCCCAGTCCACCCTGGACCACGTCCACCCGCACCGGACGCCCATGATCCTGGTCAGCCCCTTCGCCAAAAAGGGCTACGTCGCCAAGAAGCACTATGTCACGGCCTCCATCGTCAAGACCGAGGAGCTGCTGCTGGGCCTGCCGCCGAACAACTACGGCGACCTGTTCGCCACCGACCTGCGCGACCTGTTCACGAACACCTACAACGGCATCACGGAGGCCGATCTCGCGTCGAAGTTCACCCGAGTCGCCAAGTATCTAGGCTCGCCCGAAGGGGCGCGCGTCTGGAGCCTGGTCGCCAAGCTGGACAGTTCGGCCC
>JAYTRQ010000139.1:0-6814 GCA_043746125.1 Armatimonadota bacterium
GACGACACGCAGGCCCTCGTCAGTCTCGCCGACCAGGCCCTGTACCGGGCCAAGCGCGGCGGCAAGAACCAGACGGTTCTGGCCGGGGCGCAGTAGCGGAGGTCGGGGCGGCCCCCTTGACTGCCCCCCCCTTCCGTACCACTGGGCAGAGCCAACTCCTGCAAGTACATTACCCAAACGGTGAAGATCATGCCCACCACATCCCCGCGCACTTTCATGCGGGAGTTCAAGCTCGGCTTGAGCCTAGCAATGCACTCAGGGCCTATTATTGCGCGAAGATTCTGAACGAAAAGGGGCAGTATGCGACCGCCACCCGCCTTTATGGCCGCGCGGTGGCGAACACACATGGCATCCTCCACGATGATGCCGTCCGTCACTACGGGGGGGGGGTGATAAGGCTATCCGGGACGAACCATCCCGCCCGAGGAGTGAGCTTTTATTCTGAGTCGTGATGCTGAGTGGGAGGGTTCAACGCAGCGTCTCATGGGTACCTAGGCTCTGGCGAAAGCCTCACACTGAAAGGACACTCCTATGAACACCCAAAAGATCACCCTCGCCCTGGTTCCCGTTGCGCTGGCTCTGGCCGTCTCCGTTTCCACGCCCGTGGCGGCCCAGGGGATGCTGCACAAGCACCCGAAGATGGCGGGCCTCGCCGCTGGCGTGGCCGCGCACCATATGGCAAAGCATGCCAAGGGCGGCATGATGCACAAGCACCCCATGATGACCGGCGTTGCGGCGGGCATGGCGACCCACCACATGCTGAAGAAGTAAGAGCGCGCGAAGACGGGAAGGCCCGCCGGAGGGAAGTCCGGCGGGCCGTTTTGTGTTTGGGGGGAAAAGCAAAAACGGCAGAACACGCGGGAAAGGGAGGGAGGACACGCAGGAAAGGGAGGACACGCAGGTCCTCCCCTACAAGTGCGGGTGTTCCTCCGTAGGAGCGCACCTGCGTGTGCGCCCTGTTTGACTTGCCTTGCCTCCGGTCAGGGGCGGGGCGTTCCTTCGGTTCCGGGGTAGAAGGCTTCCAAAGCGGTCAGCAGGCCGTCCACGGTGGAAGTCTCGGCGATCACGTCCGGGGCGCGGCCCAGGAGGTCCTCGGCGGTTTTGGCCGTGCTCGGTCCGATGGCGGCGATGACGACGCCGGGAGGCAGGGCGGCCCCGTCCAGCGCAGATACGAAGTTCTTGACTGTGGACGAACTCGTGAACGTCACGGCGTCAATCGTCCCCGATTGGAGCCGCGCCCGCACTTCCTCTGCCCCCGCGCCGTCCAGGACGTTCTCGTAGGCGACGACCGCGTCTACGGCCGCCTCGCGGGCGGTCAAGCGGTCTACCAAGGCTTCGTCGCCCTCTTTGGCGCGGGGGATGAGTACGTTTTTGCCGAACGCCTCGCCTGGCAGCTCGTCGGCCAGGCCCTGGCCTGTCGCCGTTTGGGGCTGGAAGTCCACTTGCAGGCCGTGCCCGCGCAGAGCGTCCGCCGTGGCCGGGCCGACGGCGGCGATCCGCGCCATGGGGAACGCGCGGGCGTCTTTACCGGCCTGTGTCAGACGGTCGCAGAAGGCGTGGACGGCGGGGGCGCTGGCGAAGCAGAGCCAGTCGTACGTGCCGACTCGGATGATGGCAGCGTCCAAAGCGGTGTAGCCGTCCGAGGGCGGCACGATCTTGATTAGAGGGAACTCTACGGGTTCTGCCCCCCGCGCCCACAGCTTCTCCGCAAACTCCGACGCCTGCTCCCGCGCCCGTGTCACCACGACCCGCTTACCCGCCAATGGCCCGATGTCGAACCAGCGAAGCCGGTCGCGCAGGTTGACGACCTCCCCCACGACCGTTACGGCGGGCGCTTTGAAGCCAGCCGCCCGGACCCGCTCCACTACGTCGCCCAGTGTGGCGACGAGAGTCTCCTGCTGCCCGGCCCACGTGCCCCAGCGTACCAGGGCGACCGGTGTGTCCGGACTGCGCCCGTGTGCCAGCAACTGCCCGGCGATCTCCTCCAGGTTCTCCATGCCCATTAGAAACAGCAGCGTGTCGGCGGCATATGCGATCTTGTCCCAGCGCCGCCGCCCCTCGGCCTCACCCGCTGTGCGGGTGCCGGACTCGCGGGCGTCGTCGCGCTCGTGACCCGTGATGACGGCGAACGACGAGGCGGCGTCCCGGTGCGTCACCGGAATGCCCGCGTAGGCGGGCGCGGCGATGGCCGATGTCACGCCCGGAATGACCACGAACGGCACGCCCCGGTCGCGCAGGTATTCGGCTTCCTCGCCGCCGCGTCCGAAGACGAACGGGTCGCCGCCTTTGAGCCGCGCCACGGCCTTGCCCGATTGCGCCCGCTCGGCGAGCAGGGCATTGATGTCGCCCTGTTTCATGGCGTGCTTGTCGGCCTGCTTGCCGACGTAGACCCGCTCGGCGTCCGTCCGCGCGTAGTCCAGCAGCCTGGGGTGGGCCAAGCGATCGTAGACGACGACGTCCGCCCGCCGCAGGGCGTCCGCCCCGCCGACCGTGATGAGCTTCGGGTCGCCCGGCCCCGCGCCGATGAGAGTCACTGTTCCTGGTGTCATGCCCCCATTGTACCCGAGCCTGGGGACGCTCTAGGGTACAATAAAAGCTTATGCACATTGAAACACTCGTGGACGACGTCCTGAAGTCCCTGTCTCTCATCTCCCTCACTCTCAGCGAGGCGACGAGCCACGCCGAGGAGGCCGCCCGCAAGGTCACTGTCCGCCCCATCGTGCTCCGCAAGCAGCGCCTTTACCAGTTTGAATACCGCTATGCGCAGAAGGTCAAGCACGAGAACCTGAAGCCGGGCGAGACCAAAGGCCGGATATTAGAACTGCTCGGCCGGGACTTCCGGCAAGGCTACTTTTACACCCAGAATGGTGACTTCCAGGCCGCCGTCAGTACTGGGGGCAAGGTCAGCGTCCGGACCAAAGAAGCCTCCAAGGTCGCCGCGCCGCCCGCGCATGACCGCGCCAAGAACTATCTGCTGGCCGAGGACGAACCCGTAGACTTCCTTGTCCGCCTGGGCGTGATGAACGCGCAGGGCAAAGTGGTCGGGGCCAAGCGGGACAAGTTCAAGCAGATCAACCGTTTCTTAGAGATGGTGGACGACGTCGCGGGCAGCCTGCCCAAGAGCGGGTCGCTTCGGGTGGTAGACTTCGGCTGCGGCAAGGCGTATCTGACCTTTGCGCTCTACCACTATCTGCGCGTCGTGAAGGGGCGGGACGTCTCAATAGTCGGGCTAGATCTGAAGGCGGACGTAGTAGAGTTCTGCGGCAAGGTCGCGGAAGACTTGGGGTATGTGGGACTGACGTTTGCCGTGGGCGACATCCAGGGGTATGCGGGCGCCGACGCTGTGGACATGATGGTCTCGCTGCACGCCTGCGACACGGCCACCGATGACGCCTTGGCGAAGGCGGTCGGATGGGGGGCGCGGGTCATCCTCTCCGTGCCATGCTGCCAACACGAGCTGTTCGGGCAAATTGAAAGCGACGTCCTGAAGCCCATGCTGAAGTACGGCATCATCAAAGAGCGCCTCGCCGCTCTGGTCACCGACTGTGCCCGTGCCAGCCTCCTAGAGAACGCGGGCTATTCGGTACAGATATTGGAGTTCATCTCGCTGGAACACACGGCTAAGAATCTCCTGATCCGGGCCGTCAAGCGCCCCGGTGCGACGAAGGTCGGCCAACCGCCGTCGGAAGAGTACGCGGCCTTCCGCGACTTCTGGCACGCCCAGCCCTCGCTGGAGAAGGGGCTGGCGACGCTGGCGCAGGAAGCGACGGAGCCTCTTAGCTTTTAGGCTATCAGTCCTGAATACGATGAAAAGACACTGCCTCCGCCTCTTCGTCTTACTCGCGGCGTTCAGCTTCGGCACGGCCGACTGTGCCTTCGCCCGGCCTCTCCTCGCCGCTGTCAGAACGGACCAGGCGCGCTACACGCCCCGACGCCGCGTGAAGATTTCTGTCGCTCTGGCGAACGAAACGGAGCGCACCGTTTCCCGAGCCTCCGTGGCACTGTCTTGTCGGCACCTGGACGCTCTGGTCACGACCTTGCCCACCCAAACGGTCACGCTCGGACCGGGCAGCGTGAAGACGCTGACGTTCACCTGGACACCGCCGATCCGAGACTTTCAAGGCTACTGGGTGGAGGCCGAGGCCCACGATGCAAGCGGCAGGCTACTGGATATGCGGAGCACGGCTGTGGACGTCTCCTCGACCTGGACCCGGTTCCCGCGCTACGGGTACGTCTCGGCGTTCCCGGAGCAGAGCGCCGAGACGTCTGGCCGGACGATCCGCTGGCTCAACGATTACCACGTCAACGCCGTCCAGTTCTACGACTGGCAGCACAAGCATCACGCGCCGCTCGCCGGCACCGCTGCCCATCCCGCCGCGTCATGGACGAACCTGGCGAACGGGACTAACTCCCGTCAGACGGTCTTGGAGGAGATCCGATCTGCCCACGCGTGTGGGATGGCGGCGATGCAATACAATCTGCTTTACGGCGCTTGGAGCGGCTACGGCGGCGACGGCGTGGATTACCACTGGGGGTTGTGGAACCGCCGCGACGGCACGGATCAGGACCGTCTCCCTATGCCCGGCGGCTGGGCGACGCCCGTCCTCTACCTCTTCAATCCGGCCGATCCCGGCTAGCAGGATTATCTACTCAACCAGGAGGCCACCGTCTTCGCCGCGTACCCGTTCGACGGATGGCAGGTGGATCAGATCGGCGATCAAGGCCCTAAGTACGACTCCGTGGGCCACCCTGTGGACGTCTGGAAAACGTTCCGCCCATTCCTGAACGCGGCGAAAAGCCGCCTGAACAGGCAGATCGTCTTCAACAACGTCGGAGGCTACGGCCTGTATGACACCGCCGTCCATTCCACCGAGGACGCTGTGTACGTCGAGTGCTGGGACTTCTTCGGCCAGGCGTCCTACCACGATCTGAAGCGGGTGATTGACCAGGCCTCCTCTTGGAGCGGTGGCAAGGGAGTCATCCTGCCGGCCTATATGGACTATGGTTACGCTAAACGCTTCTCCAGCCGCCGCCCTGCCGCCTTCAACCCGCCCGGTGTGCTGCTCACCAATGCGGTCATCTTCGCCAGTGGCGGGACGCATCTGGAACTGGGTGACGGTGGGTTCCTGCTGGACAGCGAATACTTCCCGAATCACGCACTGGTCCCGAGCGCCTTCCTGCTGGGCAGGCTGCAAGACTACTATGACTTCCAGGTCGCCTACGAGAACCTACTGTGCGGCGGCCTTGCCAACAGCACAAACGCTGTCCATCTCAGCGTTCCGTTCAGCTCCGACGGGTCCCCGAACGCCGTCTGGGCCTTCGCCAAGTCGGGTGGGGTGGTGCGTACGATCAGCCTGATTAATCTAATCGGAGAGCGGAACACGGCTTGGAAGGATGACAATGCTGATTACCCGCCGCCCACGCCTCAGACGGATGTGACCGTCAAGTATTACTGCGGCCGCGGCGCGGTCGGTGGGGTCAACTTGGCGTCACCGGACGCGGAGGGCGGGAGATCAACGGCCCTGTCCTACCGGACTGGTGCGGACGGGGCGGGCCGCTACGTGCAGTTCACCGTCCCGCGTCTCAACTACTGGGACCTGATCTACATTAGATAGCCTCTTATGGTGTACTTCTTGCATGAGGAAAGAACTGCGCTCAAACAATGATATCGCCTATTCCTGCAAGTCCCACGTCATCTTCTGACCAAAGTACCGCAGGAAGGTTTTGACCGCCGACATTGCCGATTGGAGTTCACAAGTTTGTCAAACTCGCCAAAGGCCGCCTTTCTGTAGGACAATACAGAGTAGCGGGGCGTTGTTGCATAAATGCAGTCGCCCGCTTACCGTTCCCCGAACCCGGCGTTAAAGAACCCGGTGTTAAAGAACCCGGTCTACTCGGAGAAAGCCCCTCCGGGGCTGCGAGACCTTGAGTGCCGAAGGCACTTCCTCCGTGTAGACCGGTACTTCCAGTGCCGGTTGAGCGCCGCGGAGGGGCCTCATCGGTTTATGCAACAACGCCGAGTAGCGGCGTAGACTGTCAAGAAGCCCCTGCCTTTAGGCCTGGGCATTTGTCACCTTTCGGTTCAAGGGGAGAGCCTCAGGCGCCGCCCAGCATCTTTGCGTACAGCGCGTCGTGCCTGAGACGGGCCTGCTGGTAGACCGCGTGGTTCTCGGCATCGGGCATGTAGGTCTTGCCCGCGTAGGCGGGTGCGTCTGACAGGTTTGCAAGGAGGCCCAGGCTGTTCAAAGCCAGCAGGGCCGCGCCCCGACTGGACGCCTCAAAGACTTTGGAGGCGGTGACTGGGACGCCGAAGACGTCTGCCATGATCCGGGTCCAGTTGGGGTCGTGGACGATCGCGCCGCCCGACGCGAAGATCTCTTGTGCCTGGGGGTACTGCGCCGTCAGCAGATCGTGGACGGCCGCGAACTGGTAGGCGATAGCTTCTAAAGTCGCCCGCAGGACATCCAAGGGGGTCGTGTGCAGGTTCATGCCCGTGATGGTCGCCCGCGCCCCCACATGCCACCCCGGCGAGCGCTCGCCCGCCCACAGCGGAAGGACGGTCAGGCCATGACCGTCTGGGGGCATCGTGCCCAGCCGCCGGGACTGGACCTTGCGGTCGCCCAGTTGCAGCGCGTCGCACTCCCAGGCGTAGGCGTTGCCGCCGTTCGCGAACGCGCCGCCCACTAAAAAACGCTGCCGATCTACGCGGTAGCAGAAGAGGCCGTCCGGGATGTCCACGCGGTCGGCTTGAACCGCGACGCGCATCGCGCCGGACGTGCCGACGTTGATGGCGATGCGGGTGGCATCGGTCGCG
>JAYTRQ010000140.1:0-6807 GCA_043746125.1 Armatimonadota bacterium
TCGGCACGAACTTGATCCGATACCCCTGGCGTACCGCCCGCGTGAGGAAGTCCGTGTCATCGTAGTAGATGAAAAATCGCTCATCCATGTTTCCGATCCGCTCGATCGCGGGGCGAGGAATCAGCAGGGCACAGGTATTAGCCATCGTCCCCAGGCACACCTCCCGGCTGGCATCGCCGTCCGGCTTCCCGTAAAACCAATCGCGGTGCAGGCCGCGCCAGTAATCGAATCCGCCGAAATGGTTGTTCACCGTCTGCGGCCTGTCATGAAAAAATATTTTGGGGACTAGCAGACAGTCCGGCTCGGCCTCCTGCATCAGACGGGTCAAGAAGTCCGGCTGCACCACCGTGTCGTTGTTCAGGAGCAGTATGCTGTCGCAGTCATGGGCGAGGCACCAACTCATCCCAGCATTATTGCCGCCCGTAATGCCGGTGTTGGTGGGCAGGGCGATGATCTCGACCGACGGAAAATGCTGCCGCACCCAGGCCACGGAGCCGTCCGCCGACGCATTGTCTACCAGGACGATCCTGGCCTCGGCATAATCGATCCGCGCCAGCGACTCCAGGCACTCCGGCATGAAGCGCAGGCCGTTGTAATTGACCAGCACGATCCCGACCGGGCCGGTCGTTCCCGGCAGACTCGTTCCCGGCAGACTCACGTGGCACTCCTTGTCGCCTGCCGGAACAGCCCATTCTTGATCAGCTCTTCCGTCGCTGCTTCCAGATCGCTGCTGTACGTCGTCTCCGCCTCGCTCCACTCCGCCAGATCGCGCAGCCCCGCCTCGAGAGAGAACTCAGGCCAGTAGCCGAGGACGTTCCGGCTGCGCTGCAGATCGGCATGGCAATGGCGGATGTCGCCGACCCGGTACTGCCCGTTGACCGTGATGGGGACGTCCCGCCCCAAAGCCTTGGCGAGCGACGACGCGACTTTCACAAGGGACGCCGCCTCGCCGCTACCGACGTTGAGGACCACCGTCCCCCCGCTGGTTCTGTTCAGCGCCCGGACCGTCGCCTGGACGGCATCGCCGACATGCACGAAATCGCGGCTCTCGCGGCCATCCTCGTAGACGTGAATCGGGCTGCCGCTTTTGATGCGGGCGGCAAAGATCGCGAGGACGCCGATGTAGGGATTGGTCAGGCTCTGCCCCGGCCCGTAAACGTTCTGGTAGCGTAAGGCGCTGGTCGTCACCCCATAAGCGCGCCCCCAAACCAGGCAGGTCTGTTCCTGAGTCAGCTTGGTCACGGCATAAAAGGAGGTCGGCTTGGGCAGCGAATCTTCATCCGTCGCGGTGGATTCCACTTCCTGGCCACAGAAGGGGCAGACCGGCTCCCAGAGGGCTGCTTGCAGGCGGGCGTCCGGGCGGGCGTCGGGGAAGACAAACCCGTCGGACGCACAGCGATATTTCCCTTCCCCGTAGATGGCCCGCGAAGAGGCTACGACCAGTGCGCCGAGGTGGTCGCGCATCGGCATCATCTCTTCCAGGAGAATCGCCGTCCCCTGCACGTTGGCCTGAGCGTAACGCGCCATCTCGTACATGGACTGCGCCGGGCCGGTCTCTGCCGCCAGATGGACGACGGCCTCCACGCCGCGCAGCGCCCGGCGCAGCGTCTCCCGGTCGCAGACGTCGGCCTGGAACGTCTCACAGTTCTCCCGCATCCACGCCGGGAACTCCGCCGCCGCGCCGTGGACCTGCGAAATCAGGCTGTCCAGAATGCGGACGGTCCGTCCCGCCTCCAGCAGCTTTCGTGTTAAACGCTGGCCGATAAATCCCGCCCCCCCTGTTATGAGAACGTCAGCCATGCCGGCCTATCCTTCCTCGGAGACCCTGATCCATAAGTTCTTCTCCTGATCGTAGCGTTTGATGACGTGGGCGGGGGTCCCGGCGGCCACGCAGTAATCCGGCACGTCGCGGTTGACGACGCTGTTTGCCCCGATGATGCTTTGGCGGCCTATGGTCACGCCTGGCAGGATTACGCTCCCCATGCCGATCAAGACGCCGTCCATGATGCGGACCGGGCTTGCCCCGAGCGGCTGCTCGATGATCGGGAGGGTCACGTCGCCGTACTCATGCCAGACGTCAAGAATGCCCACGTTGCGCGAGACCGTGACTTTTCGGCCGATGATGATCTCCCGAGCACAGGCAAGATGCAGGCCCTGCTCGAACAGCGACCCATCGCCGATCTCCACGCGGGGCTGGAATCGGACGCCGCCCATCTCCGTCACCAGGTCAAACCGCGCCCCGTCGCGGATGAGCACCTTCTTGCCGACGTGTACGAAGCGCGTGTTGTGGAGCATGACCGGCCGCCAAAGAATGCTGCCTGCGCCCAGACTCCCAAAGGCGAAGCGGTAGTAGGCCTGCGTTTTCAGGAGCGCTCCGGCATGGCTCAGGAAGTTGATCTTCTCCCACAGGGGCGCACGAAGAAACCTTTGTAGTTGGGGGAGCATCACTCTGGAAACTCTCTTAGCAGATCCTCTGCGACCCGTCGATAGAGGCCTGCGATCCGTTCCCGGTCCAGACCCTGGGAAGACTCCCAGCCTTTCATCGCCGCGACCAGGCCGTAAATCATCATCAGGGCGGAGAGGCTGAGGGCCGGCTGCCCCGCCCGGCGGCCCCCCTTGAAGAAGAAGTCCCCCCAGATCGCCTTGAGCGGCGCCAGCAGGTAGTAGGGCCGCGAACGGCCCACCCCGCGCGCCGACTTCGTTGTGATCTCCATGTCCGTGTAACGGTTTATTGTGTCGAGATACGACCCGACTGTGTTGCTGATCAAGTGATGAAAGAACTTATCCGGGGGCATCTCGTAGATTCGATTCGCTTTGACTGTTCTCCTGCCGAAGTTGTGAATTGTGTTGGCGCGAAAATCAATCGCCCCTTTTTTGAAGACTTTATCGTGAGCGCTGGCTGCGATCTCTTGACAGAACTGGCCGTAGAGATAGTTCTTGCGCTGGATACAGATGACGTCGTGCCTGCCGGCTTCTATGACGCGCTTGACCTCGGCCAGCGTCTCGCGCGGGGCGATCTCGTCGGCGAACCCCCAGTAAAGCCAGTCCGTTCCCACAGCCGCTTGAACGCGCTCGGTCGTCTCAAAGTCTTCCACCCACCCCGGATTTTTGTTGGAGAGAACCTCGCAGCCGCCCTGCCGCGCGATGTCCGCCGTTCCGTCCGTACTAAAGTTGTCCACGACAAGAATAGGGCCGTACGCCCGGAAGTTGCGGATCACGTTTCCGATGCGTGCGGCCTCATTGTAGGTGAAGACGACAAAGGTCAGATCACTAATCGTCTCGTTGCTCATTTTCCCACCGCTGCCTTGATTCCCCGAAGCAGGGGGGAAGGCAGGACCGCGACCAGAGTCGCCGCCAACCGCGTTGACGGCTGATCTTGAAAGTAATCGGCGACGTACTTTGCGTACAGGCGGCGGTCGTAGTGTCCGACCGTCCGCAGTGAGACCATCATACGGAGGGTCACGGGCACATACTGCCGGTACCGAGCCATCGTCGCCGGTTTGGCGGAATCATACCGTTCCGGCAGCAAGTCCATCATGCGGCTCATATACCCCGCGACGATTTCCAGGGTGCTGTTCGACCAGGAGGCGTTGCCGCTCCAGTACTTGATCGAGGGCTTCCAGACAACTTGAACCGGGGAGTCGAGTTCCAGATACTCATACACGACCGCGAGGTAGACGAGACCGGTCCCGATGTACTTCCGGGGGTCCACCGCGTTCCACTTTTCGCGGTGGACGACAAAAACGCTCAGCCCCGATTCGCAAAAAGACTTCTCAGAAAGCCGGCGCACGTCGTTCGTGTAAACGTCCCCTTCGACACTGATTTGGTCGGCGCTGTGCGCTACGATTCGCTTCATCTGCGAATCGTAGACGGTACCCGTAAGCAGCACGAAATCCGGGCGGCGCTCGCCGGTGAGATGCTCGTTGAGCAGGGCCGACACTGAGCCTTCTTCCAGCAGACCGTCATCCCCCAGCAACCAGCAGTATTCCCCACGCGCACTGGTCACGGCCTGGAGGCAGGTCTTGTTCTGCCCCACGTTCTCCGGTTGCCGGAAATAGACGAGGCGCGGGAACCGCGTCTGAAGACCCTCCACGACCGCTGCGGTATAATCCGTCGAGGCGTTGTCGTTGACGACGACTTCCACGCCCTCCGTCATCTGCGGCAGAATGCTTTCAAGCGTCTCCGCTAAAAACTCACCGCGATTATAAGTAGGAATGCAGATCGAGAGTTTGAACATGGCGACGTCGTGATGCCTCAGTGTGCGGGAGCGGGTCGCCTCGGCTTCAGCTTTTTGTAGAGCCACCGCGCTTGCTGAACAAAAAGGCTGGGTGTAAGCATCAGCGGCACCAGGACGAAGAGTACGAATGGATGCGGGCCGTAGACCTGAAACACCCGACGGATTCCATCCGAGTAGGATGCCGATTTCGGCATCAGCTTCGACTCCCGGCCGCGCAGCTTAAAGTGCAGCGTCGCGGAAAAAAGATGGGCCTTGAGATTGCTCATGAGAACCCGCGAGGTCACCTCCTTTGAAAAGCCCCGCTGCTCGCCATAAGCCAACCAATCCCGCAGGTTGGTGGTCATCACTTCCCAGAAGGGCCAGCCCCCCGTGTTATCCCTGCGCTGGGCCACGTAAGCGTCCTTCGTGACGTAAACCCCTTTTTCGTTGGCGAGGACGTCTGTGAAAAGATAAGACTGGATCAAATAAGTTCCGATCTTGTCGGTGTAATCTTTGTCGGCGACGAGGGACCGACGGAACGCCATCGCCGACATATACGCCGGCCGGAGCATGTCCAGCGCCTCGTTACGATCGTGGATGATCTTGTCCTCTGAAACGGCAAGCCATCCAGGAGAGATCTCGTCCACGCTCTTCGCGAACGAACGAACGTTCAGAGCGTAAGCGTCGAACGTCGGATAATCTTTGATGAGTTGGAAAAGCCTGGACACCGCGCCCGGCAGCAGGATGTCATCGTCCGACAGCAGGTAAACGAACTCGCCGTGCGCCAGGGACGCCACCCGATAGATGTTGGCGTCCGGTCCACGATTCTCCGGTGAGCGAATACTCTGGAGATGTATTTGCGGATGTTCCTGGGCAAATCGTCGCAACACCTGCGGAGTGTCATCCGTGGAAGCATTGTCCGAGACGATGATTTCTATTCGCGTTGTGAAATTGTCTTCCCACTGGACGGCGATTGCTTGTAATGCTTCCTGCAGCAACTGAGATCGGTTGTAGGTGGGGATGCAAAGAGATAAGACGTGTTCCATAACATTTAAGGGGTTGCGGGAAGAGCTTTGTGCCAGAGCCGACGCTTCTGGGCAAATATCCACGTCCCCCAGCTCAGGGCGACGAAAACAGTGATGAAGCATGTCCCGGCCAACATACTGACCGCGCCGTAAGGGCGGCCTAGTCCATAAGCCGAAGCCGCCGTCAACACCCCGACGGTCAGTGATAGCCACAGGAACGGCTCCTGCTTGTGCGCCCGCAAATAAATCGCTTCGGCAGTGACAATATGCCCCGTAAGCATCGCCCCCAACATAAAAGCTAAGGCCTCGGGCGGTAAAAGGCGATGGGCAAGCGGGTGATGAATACTGGTGAGATAATACTCAAGACCCAAGAACATTATCCCGCCCGCCGCCAAGACCGCCAGAGACTGCCAGAGACAGGAGAAAAAGACTTGGTCCAACCGCTCAAAATCGCCCTGTGCAATCCAAGTTCCAAAGTAGGCGGATTTCGTCGTGATCCATGCCAGGGCAATCGCGGAGATAGCGCCCATGACGCCCAGGCTTAACCCCATCTGCCCGGCAGCAACAGGGCCGTGATAGGCGAAAAGAACCAGCGTGTAACTTTGATTGATAAAGTAGCCGCTCAACCAGCTCAGGCCGACGCGCCATTGCAGGGGCCATACTTCTTGTTTCCAGAGGACAGCGGCATGGCGTGGCGTTGCCAGGAGATCTTTCAGCAAGCCGCGCTTATACAGAAATAGCCAAAAGGCGCTCATGACTAGCATGACCGTATTCGTAATTGGCGCTGTGAACAGTCCCCAGTGCCGCAGAAGCGCCGCCCAGAACAGGAAACTTCCGACGACATTCTGCACTACCTGAACGGCGGCTATCTCAGCAATCAATCCGCACCCCTCCAGTACGGCCAACAGGGGGCTGATAGCCAGCGATCCCACTGTCACGACTACGATCCAGAGCCATGGGAGCCGCCAAAGGACTGTTTCTCCGACCAAGTGCTCATGAAAAAAGACGAAGCCGATTGGCAGAACGACCAAAAGAACGAGCACTGCCACTACGCTGTACCATACAAGGCTGAAGCGCAAAAGGGAGGCAAGGCGTGATTTAGCGTCTTGCTCGCCTTCCAATCTCCCATCCGGCGTCCACTGAAGCGCGGCACGCTCATGGCTGGCAAACTGGATAATGACCGTCGAAAGCCCCAACTCAAAAAAAATCTGCAACGCCAGAATATTGGTAAACGTATAGTAAACACCCTGCTCGACCGGAGACAGAAAGCGTGTGAGGAGCAGCAGTGAAACCACCCCGGAAAGCACAGTCCATCCCCGTGCAATCAGTGTCAAACCTATCGCGCGATCGATTCCAACATACTGCAGGAGCGCATAAATCTTGAGGAGCGGAATTGGCATTGAGGGTGCCTCCGGCATCACGTGCCTTCCATCTCCAGCGGCGTCGCGAACGGCTCCATTTCCGTCATCGGACGGCCGAAGGCGAGCTTGGGGTAGGCATTGGCGTAGGTGTCAATCATTACCTGCAGCAGGGCCGGTTCATCGGGCTTGGCCCATAACTCTCGCA
>JAYTRQ010000141.1:0-6807 GCA_043746125.1 Armatimonadota bacterium
AGTCTCCAAAGCGGTTAGGGCCAGAGCAGGGAAGGCCGTATCCTGCCGAGACAACCGCTCCCGCGCCCGGCCCACGCTCGCCACCCGTGACGACAAAAAGAGTGACTGCCGCCGGGCCGGGGACGCGCCCAAGTCTTCGTCCATCCGCGTGACGCCCTTGACGCCGGGCAGAAGGCCGAGTTCGGGCGCCTCATCGAAGTCCAGCGTATTGGCCCGATCCAAGACCTTGCGCGAGAACCCGTGTGTGGTCTCATCTACGTTGACCGTGCCGGTAACGAACAGGTTGGGCGGCAGCGTCAGGTCCGGCACGTCTTCATGCAGGGGAATCCGATGGGTGCGGGACTCTAGAGCCGACAGGTAATCGGCCAGGTAGTGTTCAACGCGGGCCAGGTTCATCTCGTCCAGGCAGACGAAGAAGGCCCGGTGCCGGTTCTCGGGCAGGCCCGCCGTCCGGGCGACGTCCAGAAAAGGTGTGGAGACGTAGCGGTTCGCCAGCACGTTATGGTAGCCGAACAGGGGGGCGGAGTCGTTCCAGTCGGGCCGGACGGGGAGCAGCCGAAACTGTCGCGGGTTGTGCCCGGTCATGGCCTCGGCGAATAACTCGGCTAGCCGGGTCTTTCCCGTGCCGGAGACGCCGGAGAGAATGACAAACGGCTTGGTCTTGAGCGCGACGTAGTAGGAGCGCAGTCGGTACGCGGGGAAGGTGAAGCCCTGCCCCAAGGCATACTCCTCAATCGCCGCCAGCAGGGTCGTCTCGGTCAGGGCTGGGGCCGGGGCGGCGTACGGCGTGGCCGGCTCCTGCACACGCGCGTTCTGCGCTGGAGGGGCGGCCGGTGTGGGCGGCGGTACGTCCGTCCGCAGGGCTTCGTCCACTTCGGGGTAGGTTGTCAGGCCCAGGGCCTCTCGGACCTGTTCGTAGACGATGAATGTCGCCAGCAGAGTGTGGGCGGCGTCGGGCCTGCCGTCCGTTAAGGCAAAGCCGTACCGTTCGGACGCCTCAGCCAGCGCCTCGCGTTTCTGCTCCGAGGTGAGCGCCAATCGGCGCAGGGCAGGGCGGGTGACGAGGGGGTAGGTATCCGGGGCGAAGGCGCACAGCAGGCCGGAGGCGGTCTGCCCACCCGTCCCGCGCTGGGCCAGGAACGCCGCGAGACGCTCCGCCAGGGCCTCGTCACCGAAGAGCAGGCGGCGCAGGCGCGTGTCAAAGCCTTTGGGGTTCTGCGTGTAGAGACGGCGGGACAGGTTGCCGTTAGGGGCCAGTTGGGAGGCCGCCCGGAGCAGGCTTGCCCGCACCTCGTCGGAGAGCGTTCGACCCGTCCGCAGTCCACTTGCGGCCAGGGTATCAGCGAATGCCCGCGCGGCCTCGGCCTGGGCCTCGCGCCGGGTCCAGAAGTCGAAGCGCCGTTCGCCTTCGTCCTGTCCGGCGCGGAGGGCGGCCATCCGGGCGCGTTGGGTGTCGTTGAGGGTGAACATCGGTCTGACAGGCTTTGCGGACGACTAAGAGTTGCTGCCAGTTATTATACCCGAAAAGTTCAGGAAGCCGACATCGCCCCAATCATAGGGCCACCAGTGAGTGCGCCCTCCTGTATTCATTATGTCATGCAGGTAGAGCATCGTAATCAATAGGTAGGCGCAAAAGAAGAAGGCGGAGAGCAATATCCCAAGCCGCCCTGCCCACGAGCAGCGAGCGAGCCAGCCTAGTATCAGACTGAATGCCACTATGACAACGGCCACGTTTCCGCGCAGGGCCGCGTATTCCTCCCCACTGACATTGGACTCGGGAAAGAGGAAAGGTATGACAGTCACACTGGCGAGAAGAAATATCCCGCAGAGCGACAGGGCTAGGGAGCTGATGGCACACGTTCTCACGGCTGGGGTTAACTTGGCCGCCCGTAGCGCGATAGCTGACCCCTCCAGACGCGGCGGGGGAGGCCACACGCCCGGATCATCTGTCATTCGGTCGTGCCTTTTTGCCCCGTCACCACGAACAGCGGGTCACTGCGGCCGGGGCGTGGGCTGATGTCGGAGCCATAGACGTTCACCCAGCCGCTCTGCTCAAAGTAGACGTGGACCAGGCCGACGTGCTGGTCATCGTCCGTACTCAGCCAGAGATGTGTGGCCTTGGTCGGAAAGCAGCGGTTGGAAAACGAGATGATGCCTTCGCCGCCGGGGCGCAGGACGCGGCGCACCTCGGCAAACACTTCGACGGGATGGAGCAAATACTGGACGCTGACCGTGCAAAGGGCGACGTCAAATGCTGCGTCCGGGTAAGGGAGCGTCGGGTCGTCGTTCAGACTGTGGACGACGTGGTCGGTGAGCTGCGTGTTGGCGGCCATCTCCGCCCCGCTCATGCCCAGGCCAGACACGCGGCGGCACCGGGCGCGGACGTCCGGGGGCAGGTGCGTCAGGTACGCCGACATGAGATCCAGGACGTCCGCCCCGTCCGGCACGCGTGGCGCGAGAAACCGTCCCAGGGCGGCGATGGCCGGGTCGTCAATGTGGGCGACCAGGCGCGGCTGCCGGTAGAACTCAAAGTCGGACATCTCGTCCTGCCGCCGAAAGTACTCGGTGGGAATGTTCTCTATTCGCATCGGTCGGTCACCAGGCATTCTATGAAAAAGGCCGCCAGGCGCTGGTGGCCGTCATCGTTTAGGTGGGACTCGTCGGCGGACAATGCCGCGAAGTTGTGGGCGTCAATTCCTGCGCTGGCGTAGGCGTCTGCCGTCTTCAGGCCGTAGCGGTCGCCCAACCGCCGGATGACGCCGTTGTAGTCTTCCAGCGTCAGACCCTCCCCGTTGGGCGTCTCGGCGTCGGCCCGGTAGGCGAGGGTGCTAAGGACGACCTGCGTATCAGGCAGGTTCTCAATCAGCCCGCGCAGGACGGTATCGTAGTCCCAAAAGAACGTCCCCTGCCGGAACTGCTCAGGATCGCCCAGAGGCTTGGATTGGCCGAAGTCGTTCGCGCCGTATAGGATCACAACCAGGTCTGGGGAGGCTTGCAGAAGATCGGGCACGCGCCCGATGCCACTCTCCTCGTCAGCGATTATGCCCTTGTCGTCCCGGCCCGTCATCGTGCTGCCACCGCCGCCCAGATTGATCTCTTCCCAACCGAGTGCCCGGCAGACCACCGTGCTGAACCGCTTGTCTGGCGAGGAGGCCCCGTCGCCTGCCACAGTGGAGGCTCCAAAAAACGCTGCTTTAGTCATTACCAATTATCCCCCTGGAGGGGTTCGTTTAACCGCCCATTCCAGCCCACCCGGCACTGCTTCCGCCGCATATTCCAGATGCACCACACGCCGGTGGCGCGGCGACTCCGAGGCCGAGGACGCATGGAGTAGGAGGGGTCGCATCAGCAGTGCGCCGCCGCTTGGAACGGGGCAGGGGACGGCGGCTGTCCGTCCCCGCCACTGCTGGATCTGTTCCGGCGTCAGCCGCCCACTCTGGTGTGAGCCGGGAGCACTAACAGCGGACCGTTCGCCACCTCGCAGTCGTCGAGGTGCAGGCGGACCGTCAGCATCCGCTCCATAACGGCGGGCGGGGGCTGGACGTGAACCACGCCGGCCTTCTCCGACCACGGCCCGAAGCCGGGGACGTCCCGCCGCTCGCGGACGGCGATGGACAAGTCCTGGTGCCAGAGGACGTTCCAGTTCGCGCCGGGTGTCTTGTCGAACAGGATGCCGCGCACGGGGAAGACGTCCGGCCCTAAAACGGGGATGGTCAGCGCCCGCATCTGCGGTGAGACCGCCAACGCAGCGACGGCTGGGACGGCTTCCAGCAGGTTACGGATGGCGTAGACGCCGCCCCGTCGCCGCGCACTGGGTACGTCAGCGGCGTCCTCAAGGGCCGTGATCAGGGCGGAGACCGTGGCGGCGTCTACGGCGTCCAGCACGAGGGCGAAGCCGTCACGGGTGATGAGGCCAGGGATCTCGTCTGTCATAAGTAGAACTTTCGCTTAGGCGGGGCGGAGGCACGTCGGTCAGAGCCGGCGGTTGGGGCCGGCGGTTGGGGCCGGCGGTTGGAGCCGGTTGGGGCCAGCGGTTGAAACCGCCGCTCGGTGGCGAAGCGCCAAGTCTCCACCTTCGTGGAGACAAGACGCGGACAAGGCCACCCTGTCCCCTCTTCCCTCGACGCAGGTCGAGGGCTGGCGTCCGCGCCACCGAGCGGCGGTTTCAACCGCTGGCTCCAACCGACTGGCTCCAAACGACATGCCTCCGCTCACTCTCCTCCTCCGCTCACAGGCTCACCACCTGGTACTCGTTCTCGCATGGGACGCCGTCTGTCAGCAGCAGGGTCCCGGCGTCCACGTCCATAATGACGGACGTGACCGTGATGTAATGGCTCTCCGGCGGCTCCAGACCGATGGCGGCGTGGCGGCAGATGCCGTACGGGAAGCGGATATGGTCTCGCAGGTCGGACTTCAAATCGGCGACGCTGACCCGGTCGCGGGCGGACAGAAGCTCGCCCAGGCGTGACCGGCGGCCGATGGAGAAGTGCCGCCGGTCGCTCGGGGTCTCTACAACGCCGATCTCTTCGGGGGCGGTGAAGTTGTTGGTGTGGACCAGGCAGCCGCCCTCGCACTCCAAGAGCCGCAGGGCGTCCGGGGCGGCTTCGATGTCTACGACGCGATCGGGCGTCTGGGCGATTAGGAAGTTGGTGGAGCAGGCTCGGGGCTGATCCGTGACGACGCCTACGGCTTGCTCGAAGTTTCGGGCACGCAAAATCTCGTAGCAGCGGACGTGGAATGGCTTGGACAGCCGCTCCCAATCGTCGGTCGTGCTGGTCATACCGTTGATCGCCAGGGCCACGCCCGCGCCGTTGAAGCCGATCTTGCCGCCCACGATGCCCGCCTCCGTGAAGGCCAGAGTCTGGAAGCCGTCCTCATCCGTGGTGTGCAGGACCGCACCCAGCACCTGCGGAATCCAGTCCCAGTTCTGGCCGACCAGCAGGTGCCCGTTCGCGGACGCTTGGGGCAGGACGGCGAAGGCGGTGCAGCCGTCTACTTCGCGCTCCGCCTGGGCCATTGCCTCTTTGCCGAAGCCATAATACAGGATCTCGTAGCGCACCTGCAAGGCCGTCAGCTCGTCCAGGCCGAAACCGGACCCGTCGGCCACGCCGCGCAGGCCCGCGTAGTAGTCGGCGTTTTGAGTCTCGATGGCCGCGCCGTAGCGCCGCGCCCGGTCCAGGACTTCGGCGCGGGACAGGTGGATCTCGCGCTCAAAGCGGTCAAAGTAGACCGCCAGGTTGTGGGCGACGCGGTCTTTGAGCGCCTGCCCATGCTGGACGCCCTGCGCGTAAGGCGTCCCCGTCAGGCGCACGATCGGGAGTGTCATTCAGTCTCCTCTTTCAGCTTGAGTACCATTTCCAGCCAAGCCGGCTGGCGGACGAAGCCCAGGCGTTCATTGATGCCGAGCATCCCCAGGTTGTTGGACTCGTTCCACGTCTTGACGCGCGACTTGCCCGCCGACTTGGCCCAGGCGATGGCCCTTAGTTTTAGAGCGAGGGCCACGCCCTGCCGCCGATATTCACGCTTCACCGCCGTTAGGCCCGTTTTCAGGTCGTCGCCGTTGCCGCTCCCAAAGAGCATGGTTATCCCGATGTACTCGCCGCCCCGGCCGGCGAAGAAGTACCCGTCGGGGAGGAGTTCGGGGTTCCCGTCCATCCTCAGCCGCCAAACGTCCTTGCTCATTGGGGTACGTGGCTCGGCGGAGGGGACGTCATCGTTGACTTCCTCTATCAGCGCAAAGTGCTTGTCCCAGTGCCCTGGAACGTCCCGCAATTCCCGCAGAGTCTTGAACTCAATGCCTAAGTCGAGCATCCGTGCCTCTACGTCGCCGTAGGAAGCCGGGTCGAAGGCGGTGACGTCCAGGTGCGACTCGAAGACGCGCATGTCTTCCACGAAGCCACGGTCTTGCAGGAAGCGGACGCCCCGTGCTTTGTCCTCCCGAACTTGGGTTCGGACGGAGAGCGGGTCGGTTGGCGCGAGCGCCTCCATAATCTGGTCGTACAGCGCTTTGCCGAAGCCTTGGCCCTGGTATTCCGGCCTCACCGTGACGTCCACGTTGAACTTGCGCGGGTGATACTGACTGGCGTACTGGCCGTACTCGCCGAAGCCGACGCCCTGCCCATCCCGCTCGGCGATCCACCGGGCGTGGCGGCAATGGGCGGGCCGGCTCGTGTCCCCAAACTTTATCTCCTCGACGGAGGTGGGGTAGTCCGGGAAGGTGGCGGCGGCGATCTGGACGATGGCGGGGTAGTCATCGGGTGTGAGTGGGCGGATGAGCATGGTGTTTCTCCTACCTGCTGCCGGGCATCCTAGGTGAAGGCGGCCAGACTCCTTCCGGTGATTGGGCCTGCGCTGGAAGCGTCTCGCCTTTGATCGGGCTATGGTTCACGCTCTGGTAGAGGCACCACAGGGCGTAGACAGCGATAAGTCCCACGAGCGTGTCGAAAACAAACTCGAAATAATAGATCTGCACCGTCAAGCGTGTATGGAGTAGCCTTCGGCTCAGGATAAAGAGCGTGTAAGCCGCCGAGATCGTGTTGCCGATGGCTGAAGGCAGCACCCAGGCGCGATAATGCGTCTTACCCTTCTCCTTCAGTTGGGCTAGTACGGCATAAGTCAGGAAGCACAGACACACTTTCATGAGTAGGATCAGAAAGAGGAACGTGTCGTAAACGGCGTAGAACGGCATGGAACTAGGACCCTTTCGCCTCCGGGACGCGGACCAGCGTGACCGTCTCGTGCGCCTGGGGCCGGGTCAGCACCAGTGTGTCGCCCGATACCTGACACCTGTAGGCGACCTCCAAAGGG
>JAYTRQ010000142.1:0-2131 GCA_043746125.1 Armatimonadota bacterium
GACGGCGACGCCATCAGCGAGTCGGGCCAGAACGCGGCCAACCTGCAAAAGCTGCGGAGTATGGGTATCACGCTCTCCACGGTCGCCACCGGTGCGGACGCCCAGGGCGCACAGTTCCTGGCCTCCCTGGCGGCCGTCGGCGGCGGCAAGGCGTACGTGGCTGAGAAGCCCGAAGACCTGCCACGCATCCTGACAAAAGACCAGCAGTCCATTTCCAAGCTGCGTATTATCGAAGAACCTTTCCTCGCACGGCCCATCCCGAACGATGAGGTCATCGGCGGCATTGACTGGAGCGGACAGCCGCCCCTGCTCGGCTACAACGTGTCCTCGGCCAAGGCTGGCGCGACCGTAGCCCTGACCGCACCCGACCATCGCGACCCGGTCTTCGCCTACTGGCGCTACGGGCTAGGCCGGACGTTCGCGTTCACCAGCGACGACCGCCCGCACTGGGCCGTCCACTGGCTCGGCTGGCCTGGCTACGCCCGCTTCTGGGCGCAGACCCTGCGCTGGTCCCTGCGGCAGAATACGAACGCCGACTTCCAGAGCACGCTGGAAAACGAGAACGGCAAAGGCCATCTGGTCGTGGATGCCTTCACGGCGAACGGCGGTTTCGTCAATCAGGCGCAGTTGACAGCAAACGTCGTCGCGCCCGACCTGTCTCTCAAGCCCGTCACGTTGGCCCAGACCGGGCCGGGCCGCTATGAGGGCGTCTTTGACGCCGACCAGACTGGGCCATACTTGGTCAACGTCCGCAAGGGGGGCGACGCCGTGCAGGGCGGACCCGCCCCGCCCTCGCAGACCCTGAGTCTGGTCGTACCCTACTCGCCCGAATACCGGACGCTGGGCCCGAACCTGCCGCTGCTGACGCGGCTCTCGGAAGGCACGGGCGGCAAGGTGCAGACCGACCCCGTCCAGGTGTTCCGGGACGCCCCATCGTGGGTGACGGGCGTTCGGGACATCGGCCCGCTGCTCCTACTCTGGGCGGCCCTGCTCTTTTTGGCGGACGTGGCGATCCGCCGCCTCGTGATCCGCCCATCGTCGGTTCGCGAGGGCGTTACGCAGGGTGCCCAGGCTGTCGGCGCCAAAGTCGCCACCTACCGTGATGCCCAGGTCCGACCCGTTCAGACGCCTTCGACGCCACAGATGAACCGCCTGCTGGAACGCAAGACGGCTTCTCGTTCGGCAATGCCCGAAGAGAACCCGTCCACGACGGCCGCCCTGCTCAACCGCAGAGCCTCCCGTGCCCAGGGCCCTGGCGACGACCCGTTCC
The DNA here is from genome assembly GCA_043746125.1 of Armatimonadota bacterium. Taxonomy (GTDB): domain Bacteria; phylum Armatimonadota; class Armatimonadia; order Armatimonadales; family Capsulimonadaceae; genus JANXMY01. Next base: position 1,271 of record JAYTRQ010000142.1, read on the forward strand.
CCTTTGTCGCTGCGCTCGCGCCTAAAGACAGACCGAAGAGCGACAAATCGGCGCCGGCCAATACCGATGAAGTGTACACGAATCGGCTGTTAGAGGCGAAGCGTCGGGCCAAAGAGAAGGACGAGTAGTCGGTGAGAAGTATGGTATAATCGGCTGTGCAGGAAACTCCCCCGCTCCCTATCCCTGTGTCTCAAGGAAAGCCCGATTTGAAGGCCGCTGCTCCACGCCGACAAGTCCATACTGTGATCGCCTACCTCTCCTCCCCCCTTCTTGTCGCCCTCACGACCTGGATTCTGTTTCTCGTTCAATCCGCCGTGACGTCTTCTGGCGACGACACGGTCCGCCCCTTCGGCATCGGATTCCTGGCCGCCGTCGCGCTCCTGACCACCGCGGGCGGGCGCGGGCCGGGTCTGCTGACGCTGACCCTCTCCGGCCTCTCGCTGATGACGTTTCTCGCGCCTCGTGGCCGGTCCGCCATCCTGGAAGGCCCCGCCGACTGGGTCGAGGTGGTGTTTCTCCTAAGCATGGGCGGCCTGCTGGTTTTGGGGCTGGAGGCGTTGCGCAAGAACGCCCGTTTCCTGGCGGACGCCGAAGAGGCCCGCGCCCGCCTGCAAGCCGTCATGGACACGGCCCCAATCGGGGTTCTGTTGAGTGACCCTGCCGGAAAGCTGACCTACGCCAACCGCGAGGCGGAGCGCATCTGGGGACAGCCTCTGATCGCCGTCGGCCCCTCGGGTTGGTCCTGCTACCGCCTCTTGGATGAGGATGGGACGCCGACGCCGCCCGAACGCACCGGCCTGGCGCGTGCGCTAGCCGGAGAAGCACAGACAGTTCACGGAGGCCGTATCATTGAACAGCCTG
>JAYTRQ010000143.1:0-6807 GCA_043746125.1 Armatimonadota bacterium
GCCCAAGCTTCTCAGTCAGTTACCCCCGCGTAAACGCTGGGGGCTTGCCACTAACCCGAAGGCCGAAGCCTCTGGGTTACGACAATCGGTGTACTGACATAATAAGCAACCCTATTACTTTTGACACCCATGTCCATGTTCCGCAAGCGGAACTAGACCATAGTAGTCGGACAGCATCTCCGCCACCACCGACGTCACCTTCCGACGCTCTTCTTTAGAGAAGTCCTGCATTCACCGCGCGAGTGAGACCGTTCCCGCTTGTTCTTTGCGTTGCTCCAGGTAGGTCTGACGCGCCTCCCGTATGAGTTCACTCCGGCTCCACATTCCGAGCGGCGCTAACTCGTGGTCTAGAGCCGAGACGATGCCCCGCGGCATGAGAACCGTTTGCATTTCCACACGCCCATTATACCGGCTTCCCCTGCATCAACTTGTGCTGGCGTGAGACGTAGTCGGCCACGTTGCCCTTCTGAATGGCGAGCGTCGGGACGGCGAGGCTCCGATTGGCAGGGAGGCCGCTTTTGTCCCCTGCGGCGAGCCGGGCCATCAGCTTAACGCTCTGGTAGCCTATGAGGTACGGCTGAGGAGCAACGGTCCCGAAGATCGCACCGGACTGGATGCCGGAAAGGGTGTCGGTTTCCTCATCAAAGCAAACGATCTGAACGCAGCCGACTCTGTGGGCCGCCTGAACGGCCTGGAGAATGGCCGGACCGTTGTAGCTCCAAAGCCCGACGAGTGCGCCGACGCGCGGATATTTCGCCAGGGTTGCGGCGGCATTGGCCTCGGCGCAAGCGTGGTCTGCACTATCCTCCAACACAGCGGCGATGCGGATGCCGGAGCCGGCGAGGGCGGTGCGGATGCCGGCTTCCCGCTGCTGGGCGTTGGAGGCGCGGCGCATACCCACGAACAGCGCGATCCGGCCGCCATTCGGCAAAGCCCGGCGGATCATCCGCCCTGCCATGACACCGGCCGCGTAGTTGTTGGTGCCGATAAAGCACAGGCGGCGGGAAGCGGGAGCGTCAGCGTCTGAAGTGATCAGGCTGGTCTTCGCAGCGACGGTGTTGAGGTAAGGAGTTTCATTGGAGGGGTCCACCGGGGCGATGGCGATGCCCTGAACGCCCTTGGCCAGCAGATCGTCTACGTCTCTCTTCTGTGTCGCGGCCGTGCCGTCAGCCGGCATGACAAACTGCACTTGGACGCCAGGCAGTTCTCTCTCGGCCGCCTCCACGCCGCGCTGGACCAAGAGCCAGTAGTCGGAAGAGTTGTTGGTCACGAAGGCGAGTTGTGTTTTTGCACTGAAGGGGGCGGGGGCGGGTGCCTGGGCGTAGGTGGTCAGGGCCAAGCTCACCAGGGTGAGGACCAGCGAAAGGGTGCGGGTGACGTAATTCACGGAGAACCTCCCTAAAAAGATGCCGTCATAGTTAGGTACCGCACTCTGAACGAATAAGTGCCTGTTTTCCGCCAGCCGATGGAAGCGTCCCTAAAGCCCCTCCCGCGTTCTGCCGATAATAAAGGCGGCGCGAACGAGCGCAGGAGGTATCCCCGTGGCGACGTTTACCTATGAAGCCGTTGATCCGTCAGGCCGGATCGTTAAAAATAAGGTGGAGGCGGACAACGAACAGGTCGTCCTCGCCAGACTGCATGAGCAGCAGTTTCATGTGGTCTCCCTGGCCGAAGCCAAGGCCGGCACTAAACTAAGGCTTTCGTCGGGCAAGGCGCACCCGATCAAACTCCAGACGATGGTGATCTTCTCGCGGCAGTTCGCGACCATGATTGACGCGGGCATCCCGATCATCAAGTGCCTGGACATCTTGGAAAGCCAGACCAAGGAAGACGCGATGAAGGCGGTCATCAACGCCACACGCAAGGACGTCAAAGGCGGCCTTTCGCTCACGGACGCCATCGCCAAGCATCCGAACGCCTTTTCTAAGCTTTATGTGAACATGATCCGTGCGGCGGAGATCGGCGGCATCCTGGACGTGATTTTGGAACGTCTTGCAGGATTCTTGGAGAAGGAAATGGAAATACGGGGCAAGGTGAAGTCGGCGATGATGTACCCGATCATCGTTCTGAACTTCGCGGGCATCATGGTGCTGGCCCTGTTCATGTTCGTGCTGCCGCGCTTCAAGGAGATCTTCCTCTCCATGAACGTCGAAATGCCGGTCGTGACATTGGCTCTCTTCGCCATCGGCGACTGGCTCCAGAAGTTCTGGTGGGTGGCGCTAATGATGGGCGTTGGCGCCTTCATCGCCTTCAAGCAGTACGACAAGACGCCCAAAGGGCACTATCAGGTTGACAAGATCAAGCTCAAGGCGCCGATCTTCGGCGACCTGTCGCTGAAGATGAGCGTCGCCCGCTTCTGCCGGACGTTCGGCACCCTGATCGCGTCGGGCGTCCCGATGATGCGCTCGCTGGAGATCATCGGCGAGACTTCCGGCAACGCTGTCCTAGCCGAGTCCATCGCGAACGCCCGCAACTCCATCCGGGAGGGCGCAAAGATCAGTCAGCCGTTGGCCGCGTCGGGCCTATTCCCTTCGATGGTGACGCACATGATAGACGTCGGCGAGGAGACTGGCCGGCTGTCCGAGATGCTGTGCAAGGTGGCCGACTTTTACGACGATGAAGTGGACGCGATGGTCAAGGGACTGACGTCGCTCATCGAGCCGTTGCTGATCGTTTTCATGGGCGTCCTGGTCGGCTTCATCGCGATCTCGGTCATGTCGCCGATCTTCAAACTGGTCAGCTCGATTCATTAATCCCCCACCGCGCCCCGGCGGGGCGTCAGACGGGGAGTGTTCGCATGGTAGAGATCAAGGCAGCCGAGAAGTCAGGAACCTGGAACGGCGGGGAGCGGCGGGGGCCGGACCGCCTGGACGACGAGGCGCGGGCGCGGCGGTTGTTGGCCGAGTACCGGGGCGGCGGGGCGGGGGCGGCCGCCGCCCGTGACGCTCTGGTGCTTCAATTTAGACCGCTCGTCCAGAAGCAAGCCCGTCAGTTCCTGTCGTCGAGTGTGCCGCTGGAAGATCTGGTGCAAGAGGGCTTCTTGGGCCTGATTCATGGGATCGAGCAGTACGACCCGACGCGCGGGGTCAAGCTGATCACCTACGCAACGCACCACATTGACGGCCACCTGCGCCACTATTTGCGGGACCGGACACAGATTATCAAGGAGCCAGCCTGGCTCCAGGAGATGGCCCAAAAGGTACGGCGTGAGGCAGAGGCGCTGACACAGGAGCTTGGCCGGGAGCCGGCGGATGGGGAGATCGCCCAGTCGTTGGGGTTGAACGAGGCCGAGGTCGCCCGCATCCGCACGACCCGCTCCATCTTCGCCGTGCAGTCGCTTGACGAGGCCCAGGAGAGCGGCTCATCGCGCGTCCTCCTCGCCGGGAGTAACGCGGAGGCATCCCGCACGGAACTGCCCATCGAAGAGAAAGTCGTACTGGAACACGCGATGACGCGCCTCAAGGAGATCGAGCAGAAAGTTCTGTACTCGTTCTACTATGAGGATCGCAGCCAGACCGACATCGCGAAGGCGTTGGGCGTCTCTAACAACTACGTCTCCCACATCCTCAAGAACTCGGCCCGCAAACTCCAGCAGATGTTCCGCAGTGACGCCGTCCGCGAGGCCGCTTTGCAGCACGAGCGCAAGCGGCGGAGGATCGTAACACACGGCGCGGCAGCCGTGGCGGAGGAGGCGGAGGAGACGCCGCCGACGGTCATTGATGCCGTCACCGGCTTGTATACCCGCCCCTACTTTGATGCACGACTGGACGAGGAACTGTCGCGGGCTAAACGGCACCACCTCGAACTCTCCGTCATCCGAGTCCGTGTGGACGAGACGCTGACCGAGGCCGCCCTGTTCGCCCGCGTGGCCCAGACCGTGAAAGACTGTATGCGGCGGTCCGACCTCGTCGCCCGCTACGACGCCCACGAACTCATCTCGCTACTGCCGCACACAGGCGCGACACGGGAGACCGTCGTAGCCCGCATGCAGGTCCGGCTCTCCGAACTCGCCGCGTCTTTCCCCCATCCCGTCACTCTGGCCTTGGGCCGCTCCTCCTACCCTGCCCAACACCAGCGGTCCGAACTGCTATCGGATGCAAACCCAGACATGACCTTTTAGGCCGGTTTCTTCACAACAGACCTACAGAACCACCTCAAGACAAAGGAGACCCGAACGTGAGTGTTCCCCCGTCCAATTGGCCGCCGCCGCCCAGCGGCCCTCAGCCCGGTTTTCCTTCCCCATATGGGGCGCCCCAGCAAAGCAGCAACGGCACGCTGATTCTGGTTCTTGGGATCATGAGCATCGTCTGTGTGCCCATACTTGGACCCGTGGCGTGGTTGCTGGGCAACAACGCGCTGACAGCCATCAATGCAGGGACCGGCAATCCCGCAGAGCTGGGTAACGTGAACGCGGGCCGCATCTGCGGCATGGTCGGTTCGGGCCTGCTCGTGCTGGGCGTCTTATACTGGATCTTCATCATAGGCTTCGCCGGGTTAGGCGCGATGCACCATGGGCCAACGTACACTCCTTGACGCAGACAAGCCTGTCGCTCTCTAAAGGGCGACAGATTTGTTAAGCAGATATTTGATCGCGCGGGCTAGACCGATAATCGAGACTCCATCCGTGATGCGCCCGTCCATTGCCATCTCGTAAGCCTCCACGAGCGGCAGCCGGCGGATAACGAGCACCTCGTCGCCCTCCGGCTCCGCCTCACCCTCCGTCAGCCCCTGCGCCAGAAAGATACGCCCCACCTCGTCCGTCACGGAGTTCGACAGATGGAACGTCCCCAGGTTGGTCCATATAGAAGCCGTTAGCCCGACCTCCTCCGCCAACTCCCGCTTTGCGCTCTCAAGAGCCGGCACGGTCAGTGGTCCGCCACCTTCGGGGATCTCCCACGAATACGCTTCCAGCGGATAGCGCCACTGGCCAACCAAGAATGTGTCGCCGTTATCCGTCACCGGGACGATGCCCAGAGCGAGGTTCTGGAACTCAACGACCCCATAAATGCCGTCCAGGCCGTCCGGCCGGATAACGTGATCTTCGCGGACTCGAATCCAGGGGTTCACATAGACTTCGTGGCTGCCACGCATGCGCCAGGGATTAAGCTCATTTTCTGCCATGCCGTTATCGTAATCTAATGTCGCCGCTGTTGTCAAGGCTGTTGGGATTTGTGATATTTTTCACAGGTAATTTGGGTATAAACTCCCTATGGAACAAACACGAGTTGTTATCGTTGGGGGCGGCTTCGGCGGCCTGAAGGTGGCGCAGACACTGGAAAAGCTAGCACGGCGACGGGATGCGCTGGACGTGACGCTGATCAGTCGTGATAACTTCCTGCTGTTCACGCCGTTCCTGACCGAAGCCCTGGGCGGGATGCTCGATGAGGCTGACGTCGTCTCCCCTATCCGGGCGTTCCTCAGAAAGACACGCTTCGTCATGGGCGAGGTGACGGCCATTGACGTCGCCTCCCGGACAGTGACGTTCCGGCGGCCTTTAACGGACGAGACCGAGACGGTGGAGGCGGACCATCTAGTCCTCAGCCTGGGCAGCACGTCCTCGTTCCATGGGCAGGACCAGATGGCCGAATTGGCCTTCACTCTGAAATCACTCGACGACGCCTCGCTCCTGCGGAATCACCTGATCGCGTCTCTGGAGCAGGCCAATGAGGAGACCGACGTCGTCACGCGTCAGTCCTTCCTCACGGTCGTCGTAGTCGGGGCGGGTTATACGGGCGTCGAAGCCGCCGGTTCCATCCGGGACCTGATGCGGGAGGCCGCCCGCGACTATCCTCGCGTCCGGCCGGACGAGATACGGGTCATTCTGGTGGACATGGCAGAGCAGATCCTGCCGACGATCGACCCCTCACTGGCGAAGTATGCCGTCAAGCAGATCCAGAAGCGCGGCATAGAACTGCGTCTGGGTCAGAAGATCCTCCACGCCGATGACCAATCGCTGACACTGAGTAAAGGCGGGCCGATTCCGACGCGGACGTTGCTTTGGTCCGCCGGGGTCACCCCTTCGCCGCTAACTCGGACCTTAGACTGCGAGAGGGACAAGAGGGGTGCGATCTGCGCCGAGCCGACGATGGCGGTCAGGGGCCGGGAGAACGTGTGGGCGATGGGCGACTGTGCTTCCATCCCGAACCTTCTGGAGGGGGGCCGTCCCTACACAGGAACGGCGCAGAACGCCGAGAGGGAGGCCAAGCAACTGGCAAAGAACGTGCTGGCTGTGCTGCGCGGTCAGAAGCCTCAGCCATTCCTGTTCCGCAGCCTGGGGGAGTTCGTTAATCTGGGCCATCACGTCGCCGTCGCGCAGATCAAGTGGTTTAAGTTCTCCGGCTTCCTGGCCTGGTTTCTCTGGCGCACCGTCTACCTCGTGAAGATCCCACACTGGAGCCGCAAGGCACGAGTCGTGTCTGGCTGGACGCTGGATCTTCTTTTTGGGCGCACGGCCATTGAGACCGAAACGCCGCGCCGGCTCCGAAGCCGAGTGGAAGAGAAGCGCGAAGCGACAGAACGATTTGTTGTGAAGTAGGTTCAGACAGGCAAAACGGCCGCTGGGGATCATCCCCAACGGCCGTTTTTCTTGTCTGAGCCTACGCCGCGAGCGGTTGTGCTTCAGCCGCCTCCGGGGCGGTCGTGAACGTCACCGTGCGAGCGTCCTGCCGCTTGCGAAAGTGGATTGTCTCCCACTGATGCACGTAGTCCAGGACGACGAGGGCCAGCTTGCGGGCCTCGAACTCCGGCATCTGGATGGTCAGGCTGTCAGTGGCCTTGACCATCTTGACCTGGCCCTGGCCGTAGACC
>JAYTRQ010000144.1:0-2129 GCA_043746125.1 Armatimonadota bacterium
CTTCCCTCCGAGGGAAGGGACAGGCACGGAACGAATGTGAACGGGCCAGGGAGAGGAGCCAAACGACCAAGGAGAGGAGCCAAACCAACGTGAACGCGACAGGGAGAGGATCTGGCTCCTATCACTCCTCAGTACGATAAGCGGCCACCTCAAACCGGTTGCTGCGGTAGCCGTCGCCCGTCCGTGCCCGCTGATACGCCGATTCCAGCGCGTACGCGGGCAGGAACAGCGGACCCCAGGCCCGGCCCTGCCGGACGTGAACCATCTCATGCGCGTGTAGGAGTGGGATTAGGCCAGCGTCGGCGTACAGGATCACGTCGCCCAGCGCAATCGCGCTCGCCCAGCCCCAGCGGTTCAGCAGGTGAATCAGCCAGCCTCCTGCGACTTCGGCCACGCCCTCCGCACGGTCCACCCGCCAGACGCCGCCAATTGCCCCGAAACAGCCGATCAGGCTGTTTGCCCCGTTCCAGACGTGACTCGCCAAAGTGTTCATGCCTGTGCTCCTCTTGTTCCCGCTCCGCCCGCCGGGTATAATGAACTCACTCACTTGCCCGCGCCAGAAAAAGGTTAGACCCATGCGGACCCCTCGTCTCCCCCTCTCCGCCCTCGCCGCCTCGATCCTGGCGGCGTCCCTCTCCGGCTGCCACCTGTTCGGTCGCCACGCCGCCGCGACCGTCAAGAGGGCCGCCCCGGTCAGCGTGATGCAGCCGATGCTCCCCGTAGACCTGACCAAAGTGCAGCCGAACGAGGCGGGCCTGGTCCCCATTCTAGAGTACCACGACCTGACGCTCACCAAGAAGATCAAGGGCTATCAGTACCCCGCCGAGTATTTCAAGCGCGACATCCAGTGGCTCTACGACCACAACTACCGCCCCATCAGCCTGAGCGACTACGTGCAGGGGAAGATAGACGTCCCCGCCGGAATGTCCCCGGTCATCCTCACGTTTGACGACGCCTTGCGCGGCCAGTTCAACTATACCACGGACGGCAAAATAGACCCGGAGTGCGCCGTCGGCATTCTGGACGACTTCCACGCCCACCACGCCGACTGGCCGCTCAAAGGAGCGTTTTTCGTGCTGACCGACGTCGGCACGGCCCTTCCGCCGCCCTTCTACCAGAAGGGCTACGCGCAGGGTAAAATGGATTACTTACTGAAAGACGGCTTCGAGATCGGTAACCATACCATCCACCACTTGGCCGGCATCCGGCACTGGCCCGACGCCAAAGTCGAGGCGGAACTGGCTGGCGCGGTGGTGAACATCCACCAGTATGAGCCGAACTACAACGTGCAGCTTCTAGCGATGCCCTACGGCGTGTTCCCCAAGAACAAGAAACTGGTCATCAGGGGGGCCAGCGGTGGCATCGTCTACCACAACATATGCGCCTTGAAGGCTGGGGCGGACCCAGCCGCCTCCCCGATGGGCCGGGACTTCTACGGCAAGCCGTTTAACCCGTACTACGTGCCCCGCATCATACCGGGCGACGAGAGGTACACCATCCACTACTGGCTGGAGTTGATGGAAAAAGACAAGGCGTTGAAATTCGTCAGTGACGGTGACCCGAACACCTACACCGTCAACGCCATCGAAAAGGGCCAGATGAACGTCGCCCGCCTGAAAAACGGCCATTTCCACCTACGAACCTACAACGGCACCCAGCTTCTCGCCAGCAACTAGGCGTCTCACGGACTTAGGAGAATCCCATGCGCCTCACCCACGCTCTCGCTTTCGGCCTGCCGCTCGCCTTCTGCGCCGTGTCATCGGTCAGAGCACAGCAGGCCGTCGTCGCCCCGGCTCCTGCGCCAGTCGTTGTCGGCGTCCCGGTTCAACCCGCCCTGGCGCCCCCCGACCTTCCGCTTGCCATCCCCGCGCCGCCTGGCGGCAAACTGCGCGTCGAGATGGACGCCCGGAGCGAGGACATTCTGGGCCTGATGAAGTCGTTCCTCAAAGGCCTCGGCGAGACCGGTCAGCCCAGCATGCCCACCCCGGCAGGCCAGACGCCCTCGGACTCCGACCTGATCACGCAGATTTTGGAGGGCAACAACCTGACAAATATGCTCAAGGACGTCAACCACGTCCACTTCGAGGTCTGGGAGTTGCCCACCCCGCCCGAGCCGCCGGCCCCTACGC
>JAYTRQ010000145.1:0-2128 GCA_043746125.1 Armatimonadota bacterium
TCCTCTGTCTTGACTGTGGCTTCCGGGCCAACGCAGACGCGAATGCCTCGGCAAACATCGCCCGCAAAGGTCTGGAAGCACGGGGTGTAATCGTAAGGCACCCTAAAGTCGCAACTGCTTGCAGTTAGTGGCAAAGCCGCCTCCTTTAGGGGGCGGTTACTTACACTCTGCTCTTCTCTGAAATGCCCTACATGGGCGGGACGAGACCATTTTTGCCGACTAAGATGCGGTCGGCGACGACGATGCCGCCGGGCAGACGCTGCCCGGCGACAAACACGTGGGCACCGGGCGTGAGCTGCGACGGCTGGCCGGGGGCGAAGGTCACGACCGGAATGTTAGCGGGAAGGGTGACGTTCTGCGATCCCATGCCGGTCCCGTTCTTGTACTGAAGCGTCAAGGCCGCTCCGCCCGCCTTATGTGCCGTGCCATTTGTCATCAGCGACTTGCGGGCAGTGCCGTTCGTCATATGCGACCGAGAAACCGTGCCATTGGTCATTTTGGAGCGGGTCCCGGAGCCTGGCAGATCCCAGGCGTAGCTGCCTTCACCGGTCCCCCGTGCGGCCTCCGGGAACACAACGACCTCCACTGCCTTCTGCGTTCCGTTAGGCTGCGGCCGGGACGCGATGCCTAAGAATGCACCGTCTTTGATGTGTGCACGGTCCGAAGGAATAACACTGACGATGGGCGTCTTGGCCGCAAACTGGATGCGGACCGGGCCGGTGGCAGTCGTCACGGTCAGGACCTTGCCCTGGACGGAGGCGATAGTGCCCCGCACATGAACAGGTTGGGCCGGGGCAGCCTGAATGGCCGCCCCCACGATTGCAAGACCACTGGCCCCCAAGAAGGCCACGAAACGGGATTGGAAACAGGACATTGAGTTACCTTTACTTCGTCTGCGTCATGCCGGTGGCCTTGAGCGCCTTGGCGACCTGTGCCACACGGCGGCCCTGATAGCGGGCCACTTGCAGGTCGTTCTCGGTCGGTGGTGCGCCGGCCTGGCCGGAAATAGATGTCGCGCCATAGGGGGTTCCTGCCTGGAACATGATTGGATCGCCGTAGCCGAGCGGCACGATGATCATGCCCAGGTGGGCCATGAAGTTGTACATGGTCAGCGGCGTGCTCTCGTTGCCGCCGTGCTGGGAGCCGGTCGCGGAGAAGGCGCTGCCGACCTTGCCGACGAGTTTGCCCTGGAACCACAGGCCGCCCAGGCTATCCACATAGGCCTTCAGTTCGGACGAGACGTTGCCGAAGCGGGTAGGCGTGCCGAAAATGATGGCGTCGGCCGCCTCGGCGTCCGCCTCGGTGGGGGCCAGGTACTCCGCGTTCATGCGGTCGGCGTTCTCGATCCAGCCGGGCGCAGAGGCCATGATTTCGCGGCTGACGATCTCGCGGACACGGCGAAGGGTCACTTCAGCCCCTTCGGATCGTGCGCCCTCGGCGATAGCCTTCGCCAGCGCCTCGGTGGAGCCATTGCGGGAGTAGAACGGGATTAAGATTTTGACGTCGAACATGAGTGTTCTCCTTGGTTTCGGCGTTGAGCGCAGTTGATCAGTGGATTATTGGGCGGTGGCAATGGGCGAGACGGCTTCCAGGCTGATGACGACATCGACGTCGTTCCCAATCGCCATATCATCGCTGGACAGGAGCTGGCCGCCGCCGTAATCGAGGCGATTGAGATGCGCTTCGGTTTCCGGGCCGAAGCGGCTGGCACTGAGCGGATCTTTGATCGGCCCAGCCACATGGAGCGGCAAGGCGATCGGCTTAGTGACGCCGCAACAGTCCAGCCAAAGGGCGCAGCGGCAACGGATGTGCCTCGCTTTGTTGTGTTTCGTGTCATCGTCACTTGTCTCATTGTATTACAGCGGTGGTTCTGCCGAGAGGGCAGAAATACGGCCGGTCTCAGCCGCCGTACGAGTACGGCCGAACAGCAGGGCGTCGAGCGAGAGACGTCCCGGACCGGTCAGCATCATGGTCAAGGCGATGGCAAAATAGACGAGTGGGGATTCGAACGACTCGCGGGAGAGGCTGACAAATGGGTCTCCACGCTTGAAGTGGACGGCGACAAGGGCGACTGCCATCGTGCAGGCGACGCCCAGGGCGGCGATGGGTGTCAGCAGCCCCGTGACGA
>JAYTRQ010000146.1:0-2121 GCA_043746125.1 Armatimonadota bacterium
CTACGGCGTCTTCAGCGTCAGCCGCTCCCACGTCCCGCGCGTCCTCGCCTACGTCAAAGACCAGCCTCACCGCCACGGCACCCACCGTGTCTGGCCCGACTGGGAGGAATCGGACGAAGAGTTTAGCCCTCTGTCCCAGACCCCCCCGCCCGAAGGGCGCCCATTCAGCGAGAGGGATTTATCCCCTCGCTCCCTGCCAGAACTATGCCCCTGACCCTCCCTAATCCAGAAGCCCACTCCGTCCGCCGCAAGCGCGACGCCGCCCGCTGGTCGCTGGCCTCCAACACGACCCTGCTGGCCCTGAAACTTGTCGTCGGGGCGCTCTCCGGCAGTGCGGGTATCCTGGCCGAAGCGGTCAACTCGGCCGCCGACCTGTTCGGGTCGGCCGTCGCGTTCCTGTCCGTGCGGGCCTCCGACGAGCCGCCGGACCAGAAGCACGCCTACGGGCACGGCAAGATCGAGAACCTGTCCGGCGCGGCGACCGCCTCCCTGATCCTCGTGGGCGGCGCGTTCGCCATTTGGGAGGCGCTTCAGCACCTGCTGAATGGGGGTGAGATTACTGGACTAGGGTGGGGTATGGCGGTCATGGCCGCGTCCGCCGTACTAAACATTGTCGTCTCGCGGCATTTGCTCCGGGTAGGGCGTGAGACCGACTCACCTGCCTTGGAAGCCGATGGGCATCACCTCCAGACGGACGTCTGGACGTCTCTTGGCGTGCTGATGGGTCTGATTCTGGTGCGCCTGACGGGGCAGCACTGGTGGGACTCGGTCGCGGCCCTAGGCGTCTCGCTCCTCATCCTGCGGGTCGGCTTCGGCCTGGCGCGGGAGGCTGTCGGAACGCTCTCGGACACGGCCCTGCCACCCGAAGAGGAAAGGCTGCTGACCCAGGTACTCCTTTCGTACCCGGAGGTGCTGGACTTTCACAAGATGCGGACGCGCAAGTCAGGATCGCACCGACACCTGGACGTCCATGTGCAGATCGCCGACACGCACACGTTCGTTGAGGCCCACCGGCTGACTGAGGACCTGGAAGACGAGCTGCGGGTGTGCTTGCACAACCTCCACCCGATCATCCATATCGAGCCGTACGAGGACGAAGTGCAGCATCAGCGCGAGAAGCATAGTGGGGGGTAAGACGCCCTCTGGGATCAAGATAAGAACCGCCTCCGGCGTTTGCCGGAGGCGGTTCTTTTGGTCTTCCCGTGTGCGGTGGCCTGGCCTCTAGGGCTTGGCGCTTGCCTCATTCGAAGCCGCACTGGTTCCCCCGCCGTTCGCAGCCGTGACCATGTAGTAGTAGGTTGTGCCGTGCGTGATTGCCGTGTCTACGTAGAATTTGGCGGTGACGCCCGATGCGAGGGGTGTTGTGCCTTCGCCGCCCGACGTGGTCGAACGGTAGACCGCGTAGGAAGTGACCGCTCCCATAGGTGAGTTCCAGGACAGGGTCACCTTGCCCACGCCCGCGGTCGCCTTGAAATTGCTTGGGGCGGCGGTGATCGGGGGGTTGGGCGTGGCCGAGGTCTCGGAAGAGAGTGGGCTGACCCCCGCGCCGTTAACGGCACGCACTTCGTAGTAGTAGGTTGTGCCGTTGTGGGCCGTCTTGTCCAGGTAACTTGAGCTGGGGACGCCCGTCTTCAGCAGGACCTCGCCGCCGGGCGTGGTCCCGCGGTAAACGGCATAGAAGCGGACGGGGCCGGACGGGGCGGTCCAGGTGAGGGAGACCTGGAAGTTACCAGCCGTGGCCGCCAGGGCGGTCGGCGCGGCCGGGGCCGGAGCGGGCTGGGCCACGACAGCGTTGGAAGCGGGGCTGCTCCCCGCCGCGTTGGTGGCCACAACGGTGTAGGTATAGGTCGTCCCGTCGGTGACCGCTGTGTCTACATAGCGTCCGTGGGGGTAGTTCGTCACAAGCGCCGTCGGGCCGGCCCCGGCATCTCGGTAGAGCGTGTAGGACGTCGCCCCAATACTGCCGGCCCAGGTGAGGGTCACGACGCCGTCGCCGGCGAACGCCTTAAGGACCGGCGCGGCGGGCGTGGTTAAGGTGGGCGTGGTGGACGCCTCATTGGAGCGAACACTTTCGACGGTCCCGGCGGTGGTGGTGACGACGTAGTAGTCGGTCGCGCCGAA
>JAYTRQ010000147.1:0-19646 GCA_043746125.1 Armatimonadota bacterium
CGACTGACTGGACGGTCACAGCCATTGCGGTTGAAGGTGAGGAGACCGAGACGTTTGATCGCTTCAATGAGGTTATGGCTCCCTACCGACTTCCAGATGTAATGCGCCGCCATCTGACGGCCTATCAGGGTGAGGACTTTGCCAAGAATACCAGGTTGTGGAAGTTGACTTCGGCGTCTTTGGCTGCGCTAGAGGAGACACTCCTAGATGGCATCTTCACGTATGACGTTGAAGCTAATTCCAACGGCTGGTTTGAGAACCTGATTTTGTATCGCCAAGGCGAGCTGATGCTGGGCGTCGTCTCTCATGAGGCGGAGGGGGTGTTGCGCGTCACCTCTGAAGAGCGGCAATCGCTGGAGCGCGAGGGGTTTCGGTTCCGTGCCCGTGGAACTTACGTCGGATACTGAGGCTGGGGTAAACTAATGCTATGACTAGTGAAACAACAACTTCTTTCCTCGCCGCATCCTGTGACATACTCGTCTGTGGCGGCGGCACGGCGGGCGTGGTCGCGGCCATCGCGGCGGCGCGGGCCGGGGCGGACGTGCTGGTCGTGGAGGGGCTAGGCCAGCTCGGCGGGACGCAGTCGGCGGCGTGGGTGACGCCCATGATGCCGAACAAGATCCTGACCGAGTCCCTGACGCACGGCATCAATGACGACATCCTGCACCGGGCCGCGCAGTACGACCCGCCGCCGACCGACGCCAGTGGTGACTTGCTCTGGTTCAACCCCGTCACGCTGGCATTCGTGCTGGACGATCTGCTGGCTGAGGCGGGCGCCCGCGTCCTGTTCCACACGGTCATCAGTGACACGATTGTGGAAGCGGGCGTCGTCAAAGGCATCGTCATAGAAAACAAGTCGGGGCGGCAGAGGATCGAGGCGCGAGTGACCATTGACTGCACCGGAGACGCCGATGTGGCCCTGCGGGCGGGCGTCCCGTGCGTCACCGGCGACCCGGATGACGGCCACAATCAGCCGATGTCCCTGCGCTTCGCCCTCGCCAGTGTGGATCAAGACCGGGCGGCTTCGTTCCTCGCCGATGAACTGGGCATGTCCTGTTATGCCCGGCCGCCGCTGTTCGAGATCGGCACGGGTGAGGCCAAGAATACGCCGCTCGGCCCGCTCATCTGCGCGGCTGTCGCAGACGGTGTGTTGGCCGAAGACGACTTGGGCTACTTGCAGTTCTTTTCCATCTTAGGGAGGCCCGGCGAACTCGCGTTCAACTGCCCGCGCATTTCGGGCCTGTCTTCCACCGACGCCTGGGATCTGAGCAGGGCGCAGACGGTCGGGCGGCAGAAGATCCGCCGCATCGCGTCCTTTTTCAAGACCTACGTCAAAGGCTTCGAGGCCTCCTACATCGGCACGGTCGCTCCGATGGTCGGCATCCGCGAGTCCCGCCGCATCGTCGGCGACTACGTTTTGACCGAGGACGACTATTTGCTCGAAGCCCGCTTCCCGGATGCCGTCGCCCGCAACTCGTATCCCATAGACATCCACAGCACCAAGGCTAAGGGCGGCCTGATCATGAAGCATCTGCCGCCCGGCCACTACCACGAGATTCCTTACCGGTGTTTGCTGCCCGTGGGCGTCGAGAACCTGCTCGTCGCCGGCCGCTGCCTGTCGGCCACGTTCGCCGCCCAAGCCGCTGTGCGTATCCAGCAGAACTGTCGTGCCCTGGGCGAAGCGGCGGGACTGGCCGCCGTGCTGAGTCTGGAACAGGGCGTCCCGCCCCGGCGGATAGATACGGATGAACTGCGGCGGCGGCTGAATGCGCAGGGGGCACAGATATAATCGGAAGAGGGTTGTGGCCTTACTGACTTTTCCTTTTGCCGAACCGAAAATTTTACGGGAATATTTTGTGAGATTAGTTGTCAGAAATGAAAAAACGTGATAAAATGGTTTAGCTGTAATCGTGCAGTTGATGTTGATTTTCCTGGGAAGAGGTGACGGAATGTTCCAAAGGTTCAAGCGGGGACTAAGAGTGTGTTGAAAAAGTCTACAGTCACGCCGTTTTGAGCCTTCGGAGCATCAGATGACACATCGCCAGACGGATCATGGCTTCGCTGCTCTCGGTCAGGTACTCGTAATCGCGCACCAGACGGCGGTATTTGCAGAGCCAGGCGAAGGTGCGCTCGACGACCCAGCGGTGCGGCTGGACCGCAAAGCCCTTCACGTCCCTCTGGGCTTCGGCCTTCTTGACGATCTCCAACGCCCAGCCACAGCGGGAGGCGGTCCAGTGGACCAGTTCGCCGCCATACGCGCTGTCGGCCCAGACCCGCGACAGGCGCGGGTACGTCCCCTGGCAGTACGACAGCACGTCTTTGGCCCCGTCCCGATCTTGCACGTCGCCCGCCCGGACCGAGACGGCCAGCAGGAAGCCCTGCGTGTCCACCATATGTCCACCATTATGTGACGCCGCCGGCCCTTGATCCTCTTGTTGGCGTCGTAGCCGATGGTGCCTGAGGGCCCCCTTTTTCGCCCGTTTTGACGCTCTGGCTGTCCAGAATGGCGGCGGAGGGGGTGGCCTCACGGCCCTGCTGCTTGCGCACTCGCTCGCGCAAGTTGTCGTGGAGGCACTCGATCATGCCGCTGTCACGCCAGCGGCGGAACAGATCGTAGGCGGTCTCCCAGGGCGGCAGGTCGTGGGGCAGGTCGCGCCAGGGGCAGCCGGTTCGGAGCTGATAGAATAGGGCGTTGACGACTTCGCGCAGCGGGTACTTGCGCGTCCGGCCCGTGCGCCCGTGGGGCGCTTTGGGCAGGCAGTCTTGCAGGCTCTGCCACTGCTCGTCGGTCAGGTCACTGGAGTAGGCCTGGCGGTCTGTGGGATAGGGTTTACGTTCCATAACTACAGTCTACACGAAAGACTAAGACTTTTTCAACACACTCTAAGTCTTTTGCTGCTTGCTGTGTTCGCGTTAACGCTGTTCAGTGCTACTGAGCCAGTCAAAACACTGGCTGTTACCTCAGTGGCACAATCAAAGTCTGTGCCAAACCGCAGGATCGCCAACTTAGCTGGGGACGTTCTAGGAGGAGGAGCAGTAGGTGCGGTTGCTGTCGGAGTTCTGGGGCTTCTCGCCTGTGGACCAGGTGGTGCCGCTGTTGGCGCGGCAGCGGGTGGTTTAGTTGGAGCCGTTGCTTGGGGGGTTGCCGCAATTTTCAGCGTCTCTCATCCCACGAGCCACGCAACCTACCCGAAAACGGCAGTTGATTCTCAGGGGGTACATACCCCGCAGCTTGCTGCGCCTGTTCTTGCCCTTGCCTGGGGGAGCGTTTCGTGCTATCGTAGAGCATGAGCCCCTATCTCCACAAGCGGCATAACATGTCCGTCCTGCTGTACCACGCCGTCTGCCCTGCCAAGTACCGCCGTGTCGTGTTCGAGGAGCCGGTGGACAGGGTCCTGCGGGAGACATGCCTGGACATCGCCGCCCGCGATGAGGCGAAGTGAGTATGAGGTCACGTTTATGAGGTCACGTTTATCGAGATTGGTACGGACCGGGACCACGTCCACTTCCTGATGCAGTCGGTCCCGACGCTCAACCCATCGTCGCGGGTGCAGAGGGTCAAGAGCATCACGGCCCGCGAGATGTTCCGCCGCGTGCCTTCGGTCAAGAAGCATCTCTGGGGCGGCAAGTTCTAGTCCAGCGGCTTCTTCATCAACACGGTCGGGCGTTATGGCAGCGAAGAGGCGATCCGCCAGTACGTCCAGGGGCGGGAGCAGGGGCGGGAGAAGGAGTACCAGACGCTGCACTCGCAACAGCTCGACCTGTTCTGACCGGGTCCGCGCCGGACGTGACAGCCGCGCCTCTGTGAGACGTGCGATACCTCGCAGCTTGCTGCGGCGGTGATTCATTAAGTCTTCCTAATGTGACTCCCCCATCGTATCAACTCTACGATGGGGAAGGTCACATCTGCTCGCGAGAGACACAAGGAACCCTCACTAAACTGACATTCACCGTTGATTTAGAAGAAGGAAGCCTGAGTGGTGAACTTGTGGAGAATGCCCAACAAAAGATAGCTAGACTAGTAATGTTGCCAATCCCCTCAACCCTCTACGACTCTTACGTTATGAAGGCACCTGTACGTTTACCTTTCAATGGGACTTGGTATGTCGCTTCTGGTGGATCTGACCCAACAAAAAACTCGCATACGGGCAATCGAGCACAGAACTTTGCCTGCGACTACGTTATTGTAAAAAATGGGAAAACACACATCCGGGATGGTAATCACAACGCAGACTATTTTGCCTATCAACAGCCTGTACTTTCACCCGTTGACGGAACCGTTGTAGTTGTAGTGGATGGTGTACCTGAAAACGAACCTGGGAGAATGAATCCTTATTATGCCTTTGGCAACAGCATTGTCATCAAAGACGCCTCCAATGAGTATGCGGTGATCGGCCACTTTAAGCCAAATTCGTTTCGGATAAAGGTTGGCCAGCATATCGCGATGAGCCAGGTAGTAGGATTGTGTGGTAATTCGGGTAATTCTTCCGAACCTCATATCCACTTCCATATGCAAAACAAGATGAACGTTGCAGATGCTGATGGACTTCCCATCACTTTCCGGAACTTTTCTCAGGATGGCAAGGACATTGTCTCAGGGCATATAGATGGGCATACAACCGTTGGGAACCGGCCTTAGTCCGAGGCTTGGAAGATCCCTGCTTGATAAGTTCTGGGAAGTTGTTGCAATGCGATAGCCTCTTCCTCTCTCGACCATACGCCCCCGACGACGCTCGGGCCTTCCGCGACCTGAACGCGGAGTGGCTGAGAGCCTACTTCCAAGTGGAGCCGAAGGACGAGGCGGCCCTGTCCGACCCGGAGGGGCTGTCTTAGTCCAAGTCGGCCAGATCTTCCTGGCCGACTTAGAAAGCTGGACCGTCGGCTGCGTCGCCCTCCTGCCTATCGCGGACGGCTACGAGGTCGCCAAGATGGCCGTCACGCCCGCCGCTCAGGGGCGCGGGGTGGGGCGGGCGCTGCTGGAAGCCGCGCTTGACTGGACGCGGGCGTAGGGGGCGTGTCGGCTGTATCTGGAAAGCAGCGCCCGACTCGCCCCCGCTCTGCGGCTGTACGAGTCCGTAGGCTCCCGGCACGTGCCACTGGGCCGACCTTCCCCCTACGCCCGCGCCGACGTGTTCAGGGAGATGACCTTGGGCGGCGATGACCACGCCTGAGTGTTGCTATTTACCCCCGCGCCTGAGTATAATAAGGGCACTTAAACCTGTGGAGGAACTGACTGTGCCCTACGTGATTGCCGAACCCTGCATCGGGGTCAAAGATAAATCCTGTGTTGCCGTCTGCCCCGTGGACTGTATCCATGAGGCTGGCGACCAGCTTTACATTGACCCGAACGAGTGCATTGACTGCGGCCTATGCGAACCTGAGTGCCCTGTGGATGCCATCTTCATGGAGGACGAAGTGCCCGACCAATGGAAGTCGTTCATCCAGATTAACGCCGACTTCGCCAAGAAGTAGGCGCAGTTTTAGAGAGAGGGCGCGTGGGCGGGTTGCCGTGGCCCGACCGCGCGCCCTCTGCCTTTGTGTGCCTCCGGCCTTTGCCTTATGTCCACGCTTGAGACCGGTTTCCTGCGCCTCGCCTCCGGCGTGCGCCTGCGCTTCCGCTGCCTGGGCGACGACGGGCCGACGGTAATCCTGCTGCACGGCTGGCCCCAATCAGGCTACGCCTGGCGGCGGGTCATGCCGACCCTGGCCGCCTCCGGCTACCTCGCCGTCGCGCCCGATCTGCGCGGCGCGGGCGACTCGGATAAGCCGTCGGAAGGCTATGACCCGGCCACCCGCGCTGAAGACATCCGTGAACTGGTCTCCACGCTGGGCCTGGGGGACGCGCCCGTCTTCGTGGCCGGGCACGGGGAGGGCGCGGACGTGGCCCAAGCCTACGCCAATGCCTACCCGAACGAGGTGGCCGGCCTGGTTCTTCTGAGCGCCCTGCCGAGTGCGGGCATTCAGGTGGACGGTTGGCACGGCGCGTTTCACCAGACGCCGGACCTGCCCGAACTGCTGATCGCGCCGCACCTGGAGGCGTATCTGAGGCACTTCTTCCGCGCCTGGTCGCACGACCCGGACATGCTGCCTGACAGCGACTTGGCCGTCTACGTCCGTGCTTTATCTCAGCCCGGTGCGCTGCGGGCGAGCCTGGCCCCCTTCCGCGTCTCGGAGACCCTGTCACCTGACTCGGCCTCTTCGGTTCCCCGCCTGGTGCTGCTCGGCGAGAGCGACCCGCGCCTGGACTCCTTAGCCCTCGTGGCGCTGGAGGAACGTCAGACGCCGGGCGTCCGTATGGAAATCATCCCGCGCGGCGGCTACTGGCTGCCCGAAGAGCGGCCCGACCCCGTGGCGGCGGCCCTGCTGACGTTCTTCCGGGAGAGGTCCGAACGCCCATGAAATCTCGTCGTCCCCTCCTTCTCAGCCTCCTTGCCCTCGCCACCCTTGCCGGGCTAGGCCTGTTCTTTTGGTCGCGCCTGCCTCTGCCCGTGCCCCCGCCGCCCGCCCCGCCTGTCCCCTCGCTGCTGGCCGTTTGGCCCTGGCCCCATGCCGCCCAGGACACGCCGCATTTAGGGGTCACGCACTGGCTGGACACGACCTCGCCGGATGGCACCGTCTTGGACTTCTTCGACTTCGACCTGAGCAAGAACCCCCACCTGCGTTTTGAGATCTACGACCAAGACCAGGATGACGCCAAGCCCTTCGACGACACGGCCGACTGCTGGCCGCATGGGGTGGGGTGGGCGACCCAGCATCTGAACGCCGTCGGCCGGGGCCGCGTCGTCGCCGCCTGGCACGGCCTGTTCTTCAACTGTGATGCCGTCGGCGGCCGGTCCATCAACCCGAAGGCCGTCTACGTCGGCCACCACGTCACGCCGGTCGTCATTGACGGCCACGTCCACTGCAATGTCGGCCAGGCCCGGTGGACGTTCGGGGTGCAGTACGACAAAAGCGGCCGGGCGGCTTTCAAAACGCTGCTTCTGCCAAACAAAACGGCCCTGGAGAAGTCTTTCACGTTCGCGTCCGGCGGGGCGCAGTGCCTCCTCAAAGACGGCAAGCCGCTGAGGCTGCAATCGTTCGCGTCGGCCCAGGACCCGTTCGAGCACCATCCAACGACGTGTGCGCCGGACGAAGCCGGGTATATCCCCAACGTAGACTGGATACAGACCACGCGGGCGACGATGGGTTGGTCCCGCGACCAGAAGCACTTCTATCTGCTGTTCGTCAAGCAGACCGGGACTGAGGGGGCGGGAGTGATGGCCTCACATGGTCACGGCCCGCCCTGCGGCGGCTGGACCGTCTCCGATGAGCAGCGGTTCTGGCTCGCCAAAGGCGTCTGGGGCGCGATCAACAGTGACGGTGGGGATGTCGGGCAGCTCGCATTCTCCCAGCTGGACGGGAATTACACGCTCTTGCCGGCGGTCGGCGGCGGGAGTGGGGGGCGGCTGACGTTCCCCCCGTCCTTCGCGAACGCCCCGCCGGGCGGCACCCTGCTGTACTTCTACGTACGGGATGTGGGAACCCACCCGGCACAAGTGCCTCCCCTCCTGCCCTCCGGGTCTGCCAGTGCAGAAGCGGGAGTGTAAAGAGGGTTTAAGTCTGGCGGGCGATCACTCTTGACCGGGTCAGCGCCGAGAGCGGGAAGCCGTCCGCGTCCGAACCTCCTTCCCCTCCCACCTTGGGAGGAAAGGCACTTGTGCCGGGCAGGTTCCTTAGAAGCAACACCATGTACCTCGACATCGCCGAAAAACTCCGCGCCTGCGCCCTGTCCGTCCCGGCCTTCACCCGCGAGGCCCTGGCCGCCTTCTTCGGCGTGCCCATTGGGTCCTTTTCGCAGGAGGGCTTTGCGATCACCTTCCATCAGTCCGGCAGCCACGCGCCGGTCTCCTACGTCCTCAAAGGCACCATCTTCTGGGCCGACACCCGCCAGATCGTGCGCGGCTACCCGCGCATCCTGCCCTCCTCTGACTACACCACCGACCGGTTCGCCGTGTCCCAGGAGCGGAACCTGTTCCGCGCCCTGCGCGACGGTGAGGTAACGGTCGAAAAAAAAGAGGATGGCGTCAACATCCGGCTCTACAGGCATGGCGACAAGAAGGACGCCCAGTACCTGTTTGCCACACGGGACGTCTACGACGGCGGCAACCCCCTTGTCTCGGCGGGCATCGAGAACGTGCGTGGCCTGGGCATAGACTACGGCGGCCAGGCCAAAAAGCTGGCTGACAAACTCTACCCCCAGGCCTACAATCTGGCCGATCTGGGCTACGTCGTGTGCTTCGAGATGACCCTGCCCGAAATCGAGACGGTCATCCCCGCCGACCGGCCCGACCTAATACTCATAGATGTCATTGACCCGGACTACGTGTTCGCGGACCGGCTGGAAAAAGAACGCATCGCCGAGGACTACCGGCTGAAGCTCATGGAGTTGCAGGGGCGTCTGGTGGGCGGAGGCGAGGTGGGGGACGTCTACAAGCGTCTGCGCTCTTTGGAGCATCTGGCAACGCGGGATGGCATTGAGGGCTACGTCGTCAAGGGCCGCTTTGAAGGCTCCGACCAGATCTTCCTGAAGGTCAAGCCCGCCGGCGTCCGCGACGCCCACCGTGTCTTCCCGTCGGCCGATCTCAAGGCCGTCTGGGAGACCGTGCGCGAGGACTTTACGCCCGAAGACTTGGCCGACCTGGAGTTCGCCGAGGAGGCCATGCTGGACTACCTGGGGACGCACGGCCGCAACGCCCGCTGGCAGGTGCAGGACTTTCTGGCGGAGCAGGAGAATAGTCCATAGAGGCATACAGATGGATGAAGCACTGCGCTTCACGGAAGGAGCTAGCCTTGTGGCTACGCCCAGTCTTATCAGCAGGAAAGAGGGAGCAGGCCGCTTGGCCCGCTCCCTCTCTCGCGTTAATCCCATCGAGCTATTTGAGCTGTCGCGTGGCGTCCAGTTCATCGTCGGTCGTGCTGGGGCGGCGTTGTTTGACCGGGATACGGCCTCCGTTGGGCGCGGCGTCGGCGTCCGGGTCGTGGGAGACGGCGTGGGCAAACGGCTCCGAGTCGGCCGCCAGTTTGCCCCTGGCGTCGTCTTTGCCGTCATCCGTATCGTCATCGTAATCGTCCAGTTCCTCGCCGTCGGCGCGGGGATGAGGGGCGAGATTGAGGACGCGGTCTGGGATGGCCTCCACCTGGAAGCCGCCTGCACCCAGGTCTTGCGGCAGGTGGGTGCCGAAGCCCCGCGCGATGCCCGCGACCGTGCCCGTTCCATCGGTGGCGAAGACGCCGGTCTCGTCCTTAGCGGAGTAGAGGTCGTTAGGGTCCATGCCCTCTTTCGCGGCCGGGTCCGCGTCATTCATCTCGGCCTCAAAGTCCGACTCGCCGCCGTCCGCGCCGCTGATACCGGCCTCGCGCGGGCCGAGGAAGACGGCGTCGCCGGCGTGCTTCTCCACGATGTCGCCCAGGCTGCCGATCTGGGCCGTGTCCTCGTCAAAGAGTTCGTGGTGGATGCCGCTGTGCCTGTCCAATCGCTCTTCTGCCATAGGTGATTCCTGCTTCTTGGGGGCTGCCCCTGGTTACCTGAACTTTACCCAGGGCCTTCGTGTTGACAAACCCGCCGGATTGGGTTAAAATGTAACGGTTTCTTTTTGCGTAGAGACTATGGAGTAGAGGCGAACACGAGATGAAACTGGCCGTTATCACCGACGAGATCGATTTTGATCTGGAACATGCGCTGGACGTGATGGCCGAATACGGCGTTCAGGGTGCGGAACTGCGGGTGCTCTGGGGCAAGAACGTCACCGAGGCCTCGAATGACGACTGGCGGCGGGCCAAAGATCTGCTGGATGCCCGTGGCATGACCGTCGTCGGCATCGCCTCGCCGTTCTACAAGTGCGATCTGCCTGGTGTCGAGTCGGACAGCCCGGCCGGGTCGCTGCACAGTGCGTCCGCACGCGGCCTGGGTGACCAGATTGCCCTGCTGGAGCGCTGTTTTGAGGCGGCGGACTTCTTCGGCACGAACCTCATTCGGGTGTTCTCGTTCTGGAAGCGTGGGATGCTGACGCCCACCCTGGAAGAGACGATTACGGACACTTTCGCCGAGCCGGCCGCGATGGCGGAGCGGGCGGGCAAGGTCCTTGCCATCGAGAACGAGCACGCCTGCTATCTGGGCACGGGGGCGCAGACGGCCCGTGTCTTGGCCGAGATCGCCTCCCCCTCGGTACGGGCCGTCTGGGACCCCGGCAACGCCTATCTAGACGGCGAGCGGCCCTTCCCGAACGGCTACGAGGCGATTAAAGATTTCGTCGCCCACGTCCACGTCAAGGACGCCGCCGTCGCGACGGGCGAGATCGCGCCGTCCTGGACCATTCTCGGCCAGGGCGACATTGACTGGGTGGGCCAGATCACCGCGCTCCAGCAGGATGGCTACACGGGCTGGCTGTCGCTGGAAACACACTACGCCCAGCCGACGCGTGAGGCCGCCTCGCGGGCCTGCCTGGAAGCGCTCCAAAAACTCACGGCCGTTTAGCCTCCAACGCTGAGGTCGCGGCTTTTCAAGGAAAATCGAATCCAATGTCATTGAACTCTTTTCGCACCGGCCTGGGGTCCATCACCAGCAATCCCGCCGGCAAATGGGCCTTGTTCGCGGTCGGCGCGATCCTCGTGTTCAGCCTGGTCTACTCCGGGCTGGGCAACAACCTCAACAGCAGCAGCAGCGGCCCGAACGCCGCCACGAGCCGGTCCGGCGATGAGGCTATTGCCACAGTCAACGGCGACACCATCACGCACCACGACTTTGACCAGGAGATGGACAGCTTCCGGCGGCAGATCCAGCAGATGGGGCAGCCGATCTCGGTGGCCGAGACGCCGTTGCTGAACAACACCGTTCTGGACCAGCTCATCAACGCCAAGCTTCAGTTGCAGATGGCGAAGAGCCAGGGAGTCACGGTCTCCGACGCCGATATCGCCAAACAGCGGGCCGAAGTCGTGGATAAAGCCGGTCTGCGTCAGACCCTGAGCCTGCCGCCGACCGCGTCCCTGGACGACGTGAACGCGGCCCTGGCGAAGAACGGCAGCAAGCCGCTCACGGAGGTCCTGCCGGACGAGACGCTGCGCGAGATGATCCTGCTCGGCGATCCCCAGTCCGGCCAGCCAGGAAAAGTTCAGGCGGCCTTTAACAACGCCATTGTGGTCACCGATGATCAGGCGCGGCAGTTCTACACGCAGTACCACACGCGCCACATTCTGATTGACAACAAGAAGCGCTCGGACGCCCAAGCCAAAATCCAGGCCCAGCAGATCCTTGCCAAAGCCCAGGCGCCGGGCGCGGACTTTGCCGCCCTCGCCAAGACCTACTCGGACGATCCCGGCACCAAGCTCAGGGGCGGCGATGATGGCTTCATTGACGGGAACACGGGCTACGTGCCGGAGTTCAAGAAGGCCGCCTTCAGCCTTAAACCCGGCGAGGTGACACCGGACCTGGTGGTCTCTCCTCAGTACGGCTACTTCATCATCAAGTTGGACGCGATCAAGAGCAGCCTGCCTAAAGACTTCGACCAGAAGAAGGCGGACTACATCACCCAGATCAAGCAGCAGAAAGGCCAGCAGAAGTATTCCGAACTGATGGCGAGCCTGAAAGACAGCGCCAAGATTGACGTCACTGACCCGGCTCTTGCTGGCGACCGTGCCTTCTCGGAGGCGTCCAAACTCGGCCTCCCAGCCCAGTCGCAGCCTAAATACACGGCGGCTCTGGCCGATTACCAGAAGGCGCTGAAGGCAAACCCGCGCGCCACCGAGTTGGCCGGAATCAACGTCGGCCTGGCCCAAACGTACGAAAAACTAAATCAGAAGCCGCAGGCCATCGCCGCCTATGAGGCTGCTCTGAAGTCCCGCGACGATCCCAGCCTACAAATGACCGTAGGCCAGTTGTACCAGCAGACCGGCGATAATGCCAAGGCCTCGGACCATTTCCAGCTGGCGTCGAAGCAGGCCTGGAACGACCAAGGCATCCACCTCCAGTTGATGACCGCCTTCCGGCAACTCGGACGACCTGACCTTGCGGCCGGGGAGAATGCGTGGCTCCAGAACTACGCCAAGGCGCACCCGGCCCCGGCCAGCGCCCAGGGCTTCCCGATGTTGCCACCCGGACCCGGCACGGCCAAGCCCGCCGGCGAGGTCAGGGTAACGATGCCGCCGGGCGGGGGCAAGCCAGTCGTCGTCAGTACTGATGGGGCGACACCCGCGCCGCCCAGCCCGGCTCCCGTGAAGCCGGCGCAGTAGAGCGGCAAGGCCGGCCCCGGCACTTCCAGTGCCGGGGCCTTCTTGCTTGCCGCCCTGCGCCGCTCTTGCCGCCCTGCGCCGCTCTTCTTCGTCGTCTAGAATAACCCATGCCCGGAACCCTCTACCTCGTCTCCACTCCCATCGGCAACCTGGAAGACATCACCCTCCGCGCCCTGCGCCTCCTCCGCGAAGCCGACGTGGTGGCGGCGGAGGATACCCGCCACACACGCGCCCTCCTGTCACACTTCGAGATCGGTACGCCGCTCGTCGCATACCATCAGCACAGCGAGGCAGGCCGGACTGAGAACCTCATCCGCCGTATGGCCGAAGAGGGTCAGACGATTGCCCTCGTCACCGATGCTGGTACCCCCGGCGTCTCCGACCCCGGTGTCGAACTGGTCCGAGCGGCCCTCGCTGCCGGAGTCGCCGTCATCCCTATTCCCGGTGCCAGCGCCGTCCTCTGCGCCCTGGTCGGGAGTGGCCTGCCGCCCGCACGGTTCGCCTTTGAAGGCTTTTTGCCGCGCACCAAGTCGTCTCGCCGGGCGAAGCTGGAGGCGCTGGCACGTGTCGAAACGCGGACGCTGATTTTCTACGAGTCCCCCCAGCGTGTGGCCGAGACGCTGCGCGAGATGGCGTCCGCCTTTGGCCCGGCCCGGCCCGCCGCCGTCGGCCGTGAGCTGACCAAGAAGTTTGAAGAGTTCGTCCGGGGCAGTCTGGAAGAAGTCGCCTCCCACTTCGCCCGCGTGTCCGCGCGGGGTGAGATCACGATTGTCGTGCAGGGCCTGTCCGGCGATAGCGATGACGACGCCGTTCTCGAGGTCGCCGAGCCGGAGCCGCTGGACCCGCCGGACGCACTGCGGGCCGCTCTCGCGTCGGGGATGAGCGAGCGGGACGCCGTCCGTCAGGTTAGCACGGACCTGAAGCTCTCCCGCCGGGACGTCTATGCGGTCATGCTGGCGCTGAAGAACGAGTCGGAACCGCCCCCGTCTGTGCTATAATTTCTGTGTCATCATAGATGCCGAACCCGCCTTTTCAGGAGATTCAACACGTAATGGAGCGAAAGCTGCACCAGGAACCCCAGTTTGACAGCGAGACCCTACGCGCCAAGTGCGATGCTTGGAAGACGCACGGCGCGGCCAAAGTCGTGATCGAGTGGAGTACGGGCACCGGCCCTACCCTGTTCTACTACCCGGTGGGCGACCGCAAGCAGGGCGTCAAGTGGACCGTCGCCGTTGAGACCTACAACTACAACGAGGTCTACGCGGACTTCATCGAGCAGACACTGATTCCCCGCCTGCGCGAGATTATCCATGCGCGGGGCCTGGCCGAGACCGCGATGTGCGTAGACTTGCAGCCGCTCCAGATCCAGCGCCAGCGCCGCCGCCAGATCGAGCGGGCGCAGACGGAGACGGCGGGCCACCACTAAGGTCTCACTGAAACACGTCTTTCCGCACGGAGGGGCGCTGCTTGCTGTGCCCCCTTTCTGCTCTAGTCTCCATGTCTAGAGTGGGAGGGGGCGCGGCAAGTAGCGCCCCTACGCTGCGTTTTACTGCCGCTCGGTTTTGCTGCCCCTAGCCGCCGGACCCCAAACAGCCTAAAGTGGGGGAACGGCCCAAATCCTCTTTGCCCTCATATTATCCCATCATCCTCCACAAAATCCGCTTATCCGTCAATATTTGGTAGACACAGGCGTCGTGACGCTACATCTAGTTTCCCAGGCCACAAAAATAAACCGAGAAAATAAGAGAATGCCCCTTGACAAATACGGGTACCATGCCGTATAGTTGTACCTAAGTGGCGGCAAGTGGTGGAACAGTGGAGGAAAGGTGGTTTTTCAGGGAGAATTTGATCATAGTGTGGATGACAAAGGCCGAGTCATCATCCCCACCAAATTCCGGTCCTCCCTGGGCGAACGCTTTTATGTGACCAAAGGCATGGACGGCTGCATCTTCATTTTCACCGAGGCCGCTTACAAAGACCTGAGCGACGCCTTGGAAAGCAAGCGCAAGCTCGACCCGCATACCGTGCGCCTCCAGCGCTTTTTCACCTCGACCGAGTTGAGCGTGGACGGCCAGGGGCGCGTTGCGATTCCGATGAAGCTCCGCGAATATGCTCAGATCGGCGAGCAGGGCGACGTCGTGATCGTCGGGACCGGCAGTCGAATCGAGATCTGGAGCAGCCCTGTCTGGGAGAAGTACAACGACGAGCTGACGGCCGATAAAATCACGGAGTCGGCACGGGAACTCGGAATTGCCTGACGAATTTGCGCCAGATGCTCTGCCATACCACGTGCCGGTCATGCTGAGTGAGGTCGTCGCCGCGCTGGACCCTCGCCCTGGCCGGATACTGCTGGACTGCACCCTGGGCGGCGGCGGGCACGCGCGGGCGCTCCTGGAACACATTGTACCGGGGGGGCGGCTGATTGCGCTCGATCAGGACCCGGAGGCGCTGGCCGAAGCCGAAAAAAGTCTCGTCGCATTCGGGGAGTCGGTGACGTTCCGGCGGGCAAGGTTCGATGCGCTGGGCCGGGTGCTGGACGAACTGGGCGTAGCGACTGTAGACGGCATTCTGTTCGATTTGGGCGTCTCGTCCCACCAGCTAGATACGCCCCGCCGGGGCTTTTCGTTTAAAGAGCCGGAGGCGCTCTTAGACATGAGGATGGACCCCGATGGGAGCGGGCCGACGGCGGCCGATCTGCTGAATACGCTGGGCGAGCGGGACCTGTCCAATCTAATCCGCGAGAACTCTGACGAGCATTGGGCGGCCCGCATCGCCCGCATCGCGGTCGAGCGGCGGCAGAAAGATCCGTTTCAGACGGTGGGACAACTGATTGAGACGGTGCATGCGGCCATTCCGGTCCGCGCACGGCCCGAAGACCGGCACGCGGCAACGCGCACCTTTCAGGCCCTGCGGATCGCGGTCAACGACGAATTGACAGTTCTCGGACACGCGCTAGAAAGCGCCGTAGATCGCCTCTCCAAAGGCGGCACCATAGCGGCGCTCTCCTACCACTCTTTGGAAGATCGGATCGTCAAGCAGTCCTTCGCCCGGCTGTCCGGGCGTGGACCGGGCCAGGACCAGTACGGAAACCCGCCACCCGCCGTGGTCACCCAGTTGACCCGGAAGCCACAGGAGCCGAGCGCGGCCGAGGTCTCGGCGAACCCCCGCGCCCGGAGCGCCCGCCTTCGGGCGGCGCGTAAATTGTAACGCAAAGAGTATCAAAGACAAGCCCCACACGTCAGGGGCCGCAGGAACGCGGTCAAAAACACTCTCAAGGGAAAAGCGATGCTGGAAACGAGAAACCCGCCCACCTCCCACCGGATGCGCCGCCTGGACGGCGGGCTGCGCCCCGCCCCCTCACGCGCCTCCAGCGCCTCCGCGAGTGTGCGCCCCCGGACCATCGGCAACACGGCCCTGGGGTATGCCCAGCCCGACCCAGGCCCTACCCTGCGCCCCGCCCACTTACCCCGTCAAGGGCGCTTGGGCCGGTCCGAGATGCGCCTGATGGGTCTGGCGACCACTTGCACCGCCGTCGTCTGCGGCCTGCTCCTGCTGTACCTGGCCGCCTACGCCAACGTCACCCAACTCGGCATCAGCCAGGCCCAGGCGAGGAGCGCCGTCCGCGCCAGCCGCCTGAAGAATGAGATGCTGCGGGCTGAGCGCGACCGCCTGCAAAGCCCGGAGCGCGTGACCGTAGCGGCCGAGAAGCAGGGCATGGCGCCGCGTGGGGCGACGCCAGTGACGTACATCGCCACAGGCCGACAGACGGGGAGAGGCCTGGACGGGCCGCAGAGGAACTACGGTGGCAAGACAGCAGATAGCCTCGCGGCAGCATCTTTCGGTCATTAAGCCACGGGCGCGGAACCTGTTCGTCGGCTTCCTCATTCTGTATCTGTCGCTGGCCGGGCGCCTGGTTTACCTCCAGGCCGCCCGGCACGCCTATTTTCAGAAGCAGGCCGACGCTTACCGGGTTTCCAAGAGTGTGCTGCTGGCTCGGCGGGGCCTGATCCTGGACCGCGATGGCGATGCTCTGGCGAACAACGTTCCCGCTGCCGTCGTCTATGCCGACCCGCAGGAAGTGTCCAACCCGGCGGCCGCCGCCGCCCTGCTCGCGCCGATTCTCCACGAGGACCCGGCCAAACTCCAGGCTCTGCTCTCGCCTCGCTCGGCCCGCGTCCATTACGCGTCCCTAAAGCGGCACCTGCTCACGCCACAGACGGACGTCCCGCCCATGGAAGCCGTGGGCCAGGCAATCAAGGCGACCGGCGTGGCCGGCATCTACGTCGCCGGTGACACCAGCCGCTCCTACCCCGACGGGCCGCTGGCCGCCCAGGTTCTGGGCTTCACCAACCGCGACGGGGTAGGAGTCGAGGGCCTGGAACACAGCCAGGAGGCGCTGCTGCGTGGCCGGGATGGCAAGATCGTGGCTGAGATTGACAAAGATGGCCGCTTCCTGCCGGGCACGACCCGGCATAGGGTCGAGGCTGAGAACGGCGCGGACGTCGTCACCACCATTGACGAGCGTTTGCAGCACGCCGCCGACACGGAACTGATTAAGGCCGTCCAAGAACACCACGCCGCTAAGGGCGTCGCCATCATCATGGACCCGCAGACGGGTGAGATTTTGGCGCTGTCCCAGGCCCCGGCGTACGACCCGAACCGGCCGCGCCCGGTCGCCAAACTCTCCAAAGCCGCCGCCCTCCAGGTGGCCTCCCGCTGGCGGGATGGGGCCGTCTCGGACCTGTACGAGCCTGGCTCTACGCTCAAGACAATCACCGCCTCGGCCGTTTTGCAGGAGCAGGGTCTGGGCATGATGGATGTTAAGGTCTACTGCAGCCCGACCCTGCAAGTGGGCAAGCACGTCATCCACGAGGCGGCTGACGCCCTGACCCGCAACCTGGGCGACCAGAACCTTCGCGGCATCCTGCGCGTGTCGTCCAACGTCGGCATGGCCCAGTTCGGGATGCGCCTGGGTGCCCTCAAACTGTACGACTATGAGCAGAAGTTCGGGTTCTTAGACCTGCCCGGCTCGGGCCTGCCCGGCGAGACTAAGTCGCCTCTGCTGTCGCCGGACGCGCCCAACAAGTTTACCGGCGGCATCGGCTGGTCCAAGATCCAGCTCGCCAATATCGCCTTCGGTCAGGGCGTCTCGGTGACACCGCTCCAACTCGCGGCCGCCTACTGCGCCGTCGCGAACGGCGGGACTTTAATGCGCCCACACATCATCCGGGCCATCCGCCGTGATGGGCATGAGATGCCCGTCGCGCCCCAGGAGGTCCGGCGTGTTCTGGACCCCAATGTCGCCGCCGCCGTCCGCTCCATGCTCGGAACCGTGGTCCAGTCCGGCACGGGCCAGCCCGCCCAAATCGCCGATTTCTCGGTCGGCGGCAAGACCGGGTCCGCCCAGGTGTCCGGCCCGCGTGGCTATGAGGAAGGCCATTTCGTGGCCTCGTTCGTCGGGATGTACCCACTGTCGCACCCGCGCCTGGTGATCCTGTGCGCCGTGTTCGAACCGCAGGGCATCCACTGGGGCGCGGCCGTCGCCGCCCCTGTGGTGCATAACATCGCTCGTCAGGCCATGCTCCAGATGCAGATCGTCCCGGACGCGCCTGGTCGCATAGACTGGGACGATCATCTGAAGTTCAAAAGGCAGGGGAAGATGCTGGCGCGTCGGAGCGGGCGAGACGAGGACGAGCGGTTGAAAACCGCTCGCTAGGCGAGGCACCCTCCGAGCGGGGATTAGGGACAGGACGCGAGCGGTAGACGCGGGCGGTATTCTTCTCCGTCGTCCAAAGGACGCTCGCCTTGCGAGCAGTTTTTAACCGCTCGTCCTCGCTCAGAACTAAAGCACCATGCAACTCAGCAAACTCATCGAAAACATCCCGGATGCCCAGCGCAGCGGCGACGACGTCGAGATCACCGGACTAGCCTACGACTCGCGCCAGGTCACGCCGGGCGCCCTCTTCGTCGCCCTGCGCGGGTCCGCGTCCGATGGGCACGACTTCATCGCGCAGGCCCTGAACCTCGGCGCAGCCGCCCTGATGATCCATAGCGATCGGGCTGGCTGGTATGGGGCGCATGGCCTCCCGACCGTCGCCGTGCCCAACACGCGGGCCGTCCTGCCTGATCTTGCCTCCACGTTCTACGGCCAACCATCCCGACGTCTGGACCTGATCGGCGTCACCGGCACGAACGGCAAGACGACCGTCTCCTATTTAATCGAGAGCATCTTTCGGACGTTGGGCGAGAAGGCGGGGCTGATCGGCACCATCGGCGCGAGCATCAACGGCAAAGCTGTCCCCCTGGAGCGGACCACGCCGGAAGCGCCGGACTTACAGCGCCTATTCGCCGATATGGTGCAGGCTGGGACGCGGCGGTGCGTTATGGAGGTCTCCTCACAGGGCATTTTGATGGGGCGGACATCTGAGTGCGCGTTCGACACGGGCGTCTTCACCAATCTGACCCAAGACCATTTAGACGCCCACGGGGACATGGAGTCGTACTTTGCCCAGAAGCTGCGCCTCTTCACCGAGTACCCGGCCGCTTATCCCGACAAGCCGTTCAGCGCCGTGGTGAACGCCGACGATCCCTACGGCCAGCGCATCGTTGAGATACTGGAAGCCGCCGGGCGGCCTGTCCTGCGCTACGGCCTCCAGAACCCGGACGCCGCACTTCAGGCGACTGTCGAGGAGGCCCGACCGGATGGGACGCGGTTCACGGTCCGGTATCAGCCGCCCCAGGGGAGTGTCGTCTCTTTTGGAGTGGATTTACGCTTAGGTGGTCTGTTCCAGGTCTCCAACGCCCTCGCCGCCGTCGGAGTCGCCCTGCTGCGGCGGGTCCCCCCGATGGCGATCAAGAACGGCTTGGAAGCTCTCGCAGGCGTGCCGGGCCGCTTCGAGCTGGTGCCGACGCCGGGGCGCGGCTTCACGGTCGTCGTGGACTACGCGCACAGCCCGGACGGCCTGGACAACGTTCTGCGCTCCGCCCGCGCGTTAAACCCCACCCGCCTAGTCTGCGTGTTCGGCTGTGGTGGCGACCGGGACCCTAAGAAGCGCCCGCTGATGGGCCGCATTTCGTCTGAACTGGCGGACCTGACGATCCTGACGAGCGATAACCCGCGCTCGGAGAACCCGGATGCCATCCTCGAGGACATTCTGGTCGGCATTGAGGGCGGTCGGGACAATGAGGCCGTTACGGTGGAAGCCGACCGTCACGCAGCGATTCAGAACGCTCTGTGCGAACTCGCCCAGCCCGGCGATTTGATCGTCATCGCGGGTAAGGGGCACGAGACCGGACAGACGGCCCAGGGCAAGACGATCCCCTTTGACGACCGGCAGGTGGCGCGGGAGGCTTTGGCTGGATGCGCCTGACTCTCAGCGATG
>JAYTRQ010000148.1:0-2113 GCA_043746125.1 Armatimonadota bacterium
ATTCCCGCAGGAACGTCCGTCAAGGTCAAACTGCTTCAGACCGTGAGTTCCTCCAGCGCCGAGCAGGGGGATCGCGTCCGCGTCCAGGTGGCCGGCGATGACCGCAGCGGCCTACCGGCCGGCGCCATCTTCAATGGCCGCGTGGTCGGGGTCACCCGATCGAATCCCAAAGCGGCCGGTGTCCTGCGCCTCAAGTTTGGCTCGAACGGCGGCAGCGGCTACGCCCACAATGATACGGCCTCGGCCCAGCTCATGGGAACCAAGCCCGTATCCGATAAGTCCCAAGACATCAGCATCGGGGCGGGCGCGGGCGCATTGCTCGGCTTCATCCGCAAGCGCAAGCTGGGCGACGCCATCGGCGGGGCCGTGGTCGGCGGTGCGGCAGGCTACGGGGCGAACCAACTGCAAAAGAGGTCGGCCAGTGATGTCTCGCTGAAGAGCGGCGACGAGATCACCATCAAGCTGGATCGCCCGCTGACGCTCCAGACACAGATTGTCAACCCGTACTAACTACAGCGCAAGATGGAGATGAGAACGCCCCCGCAGAACAGTCTGTGGGGGCGTTTCTTGTTCGCACTTATGCTACCAGCGTCTCTCGCGCAAATAGTTCTCACGCTCCGCGTCAGATCCGAACGTGGCCACGCTGATGCCAAAGATGGCCCGTCTCGTCTTCGACTACACTGATGATTGTGTCTTCCAAACACAGATGCTGACGCCGGTTTGGAAGACATTCCAGATCGCCTGGCTCGATAAAGCGTCGATTACTCCAGGGGTTCCCCTCGCTCATAGTTTTCCCAAGGGGTCTATGTGGCCTGAATAGACACGGGCGGCGGTTTCTAATGTGAGCCGGTGCAGGCCAACCAGCCCCACCCGGTCCAAGAACCGTTCAAGATAGCCGCCGGCTAGGACGAACGCGACTGGTATGCCTTGCGTCCGGCACCACTCGAAGACGATTTCCTCCCGCTCCGCCAGCCGGGTCGCACTGATGTCTGGGAGGCAGCCTCTTCCTCGCTCACCGTCTGGCCCGTAAGGGTCCATCCCCGCGTTGTAAAGGCATAGGCCGAACGGCGGACCCGTGTCCGCGAGTTCTAACAGACGGCGCCGGATCGTCGGCAAATAGTGTTCGGCGCTCGTGATTAGATCCAGCGTCTGACGCTCTCCAGGGACGTATCCGTCGAACCCACTCACCGAGACGTCCGTGTGCCAGATGTTCGGGTTGTCCCTAATTAGCGACTGTGTCCCGCCGCCGCAGTGGGCATCCAAATCCAGTATCAAAACGTGCCCCGCGCCCGCTTCTAGTGCTTTCATAGCAGCGAGCGCCAGGCCGTTGAACGTGCAAAAGCCTCCGCCCCGGCCGTGCCGGGCGTGGTGCAGGCCGCTGGACAGCGATCCGGCCACACCGTTTCGCAGGGCGGCTAGAGCGGCGGCCACCGTGCCGCCCGTAGACGCCGTCGTCATGGCCCATAGCTTGGCGTCCCAGGTGAATCCCTGGCTCTCCGCCAAGTTTCGCGGCAGCCCCGTCTGCACCGCCCGCACGTAGCGCAGGTCGTGGACTTGTAGTAGGTCCGATTCGGTTGCGGGATCAGGGGCGACGATTTCCAACCCTGCGATGGGCTGCTCGGCTACCGACTGCGCCAGCCACGACGATTTGCGCGTCGTGTCAAAGTCCGTCTCAGACAGCACATAGTCGGTGCTATAAAAAACTCTCATGGGTGTGTGGCTCCCTGCTCTATGGCCCGTACCAGCGATCCCGTCCCCGGCGTATCCTGCCCTAGTTCCCAGACCATGACGCCACCGAGATGCCTGCGAAGCGCGTACCGGACTTTGGCTTTCACCGTGTCGGGGCCGTTGAAGTACAGGCCCTCCGCCTCGTCCTCCGAGGGGCGAGGGCGGAACTGTTTCACAATGTCGACATAGGCCAGCGTCCGGTCACTCTGGACAATCCCGCGCCCGTAGAACGGGAGGCCCAGACAGAGTTTGGACGCCGGAACGCCATGCGCCAGCATCGCCTCCGTATCCGCCTCTGCTTGGGCCAGCGTTGAATGCCGCCCAGGATGGTCGTAAGACATCAGATGGACCTCATCCACGGCTTCAATGGCTTCCCTGTCCAACC
>JAYTRQ010000149.1:0-6750 GCA_043746125.1 Armatimonadota bacterium
CGATATCCGAAAGGAGCAGGACGAAGCCAGCCTTCGGCAGACAGGAAGCAATTCCTCTGTCGCCTAAAGGCGAGACAGTCTCCTTGCTTGATTTTATGATATAGAGAGCAGATGAGACAGAACTCAACCCGAGGCACCGCCGCATGAACCCTGACCCTAACCACGCCCCGCACTACGTCGCGCACACGCCGCCGGAGGACGACCCCCAGAAGTGGCAGAGCATGACGGATCATACGGCTCGCGTCGCCGACCTCGCGGCGGGCTGGGCCGACTCGTTCGGTGCGGCAGATCTGGCGAAATGGGCGGCCTGGATCCACGACGTCGGCAAGTACAGCGACGACTTCCAGACGTACTTGCGCCAGTGCGACGCCGCTCGCCACGGGAAGGGGAAGACGCCCAAGCCGGGCAGCGCCGAACACAAAATTGCCGGCACGCGCCTGGCCTTGGAACGGCTGCCCAAGAACGTCCGCGAGGTCGCCGCCGCCTGCGTCCTGGGGCATCACGGGGGACTGAACGCCTTCACCCAGATGCGCGAGCTGATCGCGAGGGACCCGGAGCAGGTGCGACGGCAAGACCAGGCCATCGCCCGCGCCCTCGCCGACTTCCCCGCCCTGGCCGGCAACCCTCCCGCCGCCCTGCCCCCGGCGGCCGGGGCGACGGCCTGGGAGCGGGAGATGCTGATCCGGTTTGTCTTCTCCTGCCTCGTAGATGCCGACGGGCTGGACACCGAGCGGCACTTCTCGCCGGACACCTACGCCCAGCGGGGGCGGGAGACGTTAGCAGATCTGGGGCGGGGATGGTTGGACACGCTGAAGGACGCCCAGGACGCGCTGCAAGCGGGGGCGAAGCCGACGCGCGTCAACGAGGTCCGGCGCGAGGTCTATGAGGCGTGTCTGGGAGCGGCCCGCCACGCGCCCGGCCTGTTCTCGCTCACCGTGCCCACAGGGGGCGGCAAGACTCGGTCGTCGCTGGCCTTTGCCCTCGCGCATGCCCTGGAACACGGCCGCTCGCGCATCATCTACGCCATCCCCTATACCAGCATCATTGACCAGACCGCAGCGGAGTTCCGCCGCATCCTGGGCGACGACGGCGTTTTGGAGCACCACTCGGCCGTGGAGGATCGGGTGGAGCGCCCCGAGCGAGGCGCACCGGAAGATCAGGCCGCCGCCCAGGCCGAGGACGCCCGCGACCAGCGGCGCAAGCTGGACGCCGAGAACTGGGACGCGCCCCTCATTGTCACCACGACCGTGCAGCTCTTCGAGAGCCTGTTCTCCAACCGCACGGGCCGCTGCCGCAAGCTCCACCACATCGCTGGCAGCGTCCTCATTCTGGACGAGGTGCAGACCCTCCCACCTCACCTGCTCACGCCCCTGCTGAACGGCCTCAAGACGCTGATGATCCATTACGGCGTCACGGTCGTCCTCTGCACCGCCACCCAGCCGGCCATCACGGGCCAGACGCCGTTCCTTCAGGAATTGGGGGCGCCCCACCCGATCATCGCCGAAGACCGGAAGCGGACGCACTTCCAGGACCTGAAGCGCGTCACCTACCGTGTCGAGACCGAGCCGTGGGACTGGGCGCGTGTGGCTGAAGAGATCCGCGCCGATCCACGGTCGTCGCTCTCCGTCCTGAACACCAAGCGAGACGCCCTCGCCCTGCTGCGTGCCCTGGAAGACTCAGATGCGCGTCACCTCTCGACGCTTCTTTGCGGCGAGCATCGGCGGCACGTACTGGACGAGGTGAAGGCCGCGCTGACGGCGGAGCGGGCTGGGGGAGGTCCGCCTGTGCGTCTGATCTCCACGCAAGTCATCGAGGCCGGGGTGGACATTGACTTCCCACGGCTCCTCCGCGCGAAGGGGCCCCTGGACCGCATCATTCAGGCGGCCGGGCGGTGCAATCGGGAGGGAAGGCCAGGCTTCCTCGGCGACGTTACGATCTTCGATCCTGCGGAGGGCCGGACGCCGCCTGGCGAGTACCTGACCGCATTGCAGGAAGCCTGGATGATGATCTCCGGCGGCGGCGTGGACTTCGACGATCCTGATACAGCCACCCACTTTTTCACCCGCTTCTACGGCGTCCTCGGGCCGAAGGGGATGGACCATCCCCGGCCGGTCACGGTGAACGGCGTCAAGAGCACCGAGCCGGTGCAGGACTCGCGCAAGTGCTTTGACTTCCCGCTGGTCGCCCAGAAGATGCGCCTGATCGCCGACGATACCCTGCCGGTCCTGGTCCCCTACCACCGGGGCTACTGCAACGGGGTATTCCCGCAGGCGAAGCACTCTAAAGAAGACTACAACGCTCTCATCGAGACGATCTCCGAGCGGCAGTCGGCGGGCAAAAGCTTCGGGCGCAAACTGTGGCGGGACGTCCAATCGCTGACCGTCGCCGTCCGCACCTCGGAGCTTGCCAAACTGTGCGTTTCCCCCGCCTACCAGCCGGACGCGCCCGAGTCGCTGTACGTTTTGAAGGGGCCTTATGACCCCATCGTCGGCATCGGTGACAGTGTGGATCTGGACATCAGTGACACAATCACGTGAGACCACTTGCGTCAGCCTAAACTTATTTCACTTAATGATACATATTTCACTTGCGCGGTATAATGAGCCTGGAGGAACTTTGTTATGCAATCCGTGCCCCCCCCCGCAGTAAATGATATTTATGATCTGAGGGAACCGACACGCCAAGAGGCGCAGCAGGCGCAAGCCGCCGCGCAAGCCCTGTCCCGTGGACAGTTGGATCTGTCCCAACTGCCGGACATCGCCTGGCAACACTTGTCCCGCATCCTGGATGAGACCGCGCGTGGGCGTGCCCTGTTCGTCATACCCGTCGAGACCGATCTGACGACGACCCAGGCATCGGAATACCTGAACGTGTCCCGGCCCTACCTCGTCCGGCTGCTCCGGGAGGGCCGACTCCCGTTTCACCGGATCGGAACCCACCGGCGTCTTCGCCTGAGCGACCTGCGGGCCTACAAAGAGCGGCAAACAGAGGAGTCCTACGCGGCCCTGGCGGAACTTCAGGTCCAGGCGCAAGAACTGAACCTGGGGTATGAGGCGACTTGAACAAGACCAACGCCCCCTCCAAGCCCGTCGTCCTGTATGATGCGTGCGTCTTGTACTCCGCCCCTCTGCGCGACA
Organism: Armatimonadota bacterium; assembly: GCA_043746125.1. Lineage (GTDB taxonomy): Bacteria > Armatimonadota > Armatimonadia > Armatimonadales > Capsulimonadaceae > JANXMY01. The sequence goes on from JAYTRQ010000149.1 coordinate 3,138, forward strand.
CGCTCGTCTCCCTCGCGATCACGGGGCTGTTCCGTGCGCGGTGGACGGAAGCGATCCATGAGGAATGGACCCGTAACCTGCGCGAAGCCCGGCCGGACCTGCCTCCCGCGCAGCTTGATCGCACCCGCAGGCTGATGAACGCCGCCGTCCCCGACTCGGTTGTGACCGGCTATGAGGGACGGATCGAGACGCTCCACCTGCCCGACCCGGATGACCGGCACGTCCTGGCGGCGGCAATCCACGCCAGGGCGCAGGTGATCGTCACGCTCAACCTGCGGGACTTTCCCAGTGCGGCCTTGGTCGACTTTGGTCTGCGGGCGGAGCCTCCCGATGCCTTCGTGTCCGGGCTGCTGCGGGAGCATCCGCAAGAAGTGATGGCGGCCCTCGCCCGGCAGCGCCGCCGTCTGAACAACCCGCCTCAATCGGTGGAGGAATTCCTCGCGACCCTCTCCCGCCAGGGGCTGACGCAGACGGTCGAAGGTCTGCGGCCTTATGCCGATCTGCTGTGAGGCGGGTCTAAGACGAGAGCGACAGTTGCACTGTGACTTGCGCTTCCCTCCATGCGCTTCTGGCACACGCCCAGACACAGGAGGAATCGGGTTCCAGCGACCTGATTACCTCCCCTTCATCGCCGTTGTCAACAAAACCGACGAGGCGGCGGCTCGCACCCTGCTGACCCGGGTCTGTGGAGATGCGGCAAATGCCCGCTTGTGGACGTTCTGAACTTTGGGAAGCGGGGATTTTGTCCCCGCTTCCGCTTCTCCATTCTCCTGCTGAGTAACAATCTGAGACGATAGAAAGGAGGCGCTATGCACTATCCCCCTGTGGAGGTCAAAGTCTGGGGGCCGTGTGCCTGTATCACACGCCCCGAGGCGCACGTCGAGCGCGTCAGCTACGAGTGCCTGACGCCGAGCGCGGCACGTGGCATCCTGGAAGCCATCTTCTGGCACGCGCCCATGAAGTGGCGGGTGCGCGAGGTCGTCGTCCTCAACCCAGTCCGGCACTTCTCCATCCTCCGCAATGAGGTCAAGAGCAAGGCCGGCCGGGGGGCGGACGGAATCGCGATCAGCGACGACCGGACGCAGCGGCACACACTGGGGCTGAAGAACGTCGCCTATATCATTCGCGCCGACGTCTGGGTGCCGCCCGGCACAACCGACAGCGACGGCCGGCCCGTGGACGAGGCCAAGTACCGGGACCAGTTCCGGCGGCGCGTCCAGCGCGGCCAGTGCTTCCACCGTCCGTACCTGGGCTGCCGTGAGTTCGCGGCCGATTTCGCCCTGCCCGACGGCACGGAACAGCCGCACGAGTCGCTGGCAGGCACCATAGACCTGGGCCGGATGCTGTTCGACATTGACTACGACGCGGGCGGCAACCGGGCGCGGTATTTTGAGGCGCGTCTGGAGGCTGGCGTTCTGCGCGTCCCGCCCTCTCTGTACGAGCCGCCGATTGAGGAAGGAGGCGCCGCGTGATCTTACAGCAACTCTATCACGACGCCGGGACGATTCTTAAAGAAGAGCTAGTGCCGCCGATGTACGACCGGAAGCCGGTTCGCTGGCTGGTGCGTCTTGAAGAAGACGGGCGGTTTCTCGGCTACCAGTCGCTTGGGGGCGATAAGGACAACAAGCGGGGCCTGCCACGGATGGTGCCTTACCTCGGCCGGACGTCCGGCGTACGGCCCATTCTCCTCGCCGACTCGCCCGCCTACGTGCTGGGAATCGCGCTGGACGAGAAGGAGAAGCGGCCGGCGGAAAAACACACGGCTTTCAAGGACCTGGTGAAGCGGTGTGCCGACGAAACCGGCGACCCTGACGTGAAGGCCATCGATACCTTCCTGTCTCAACATGACCCTGCCAAGCCGCTGCCCCCCGAGGCCGACGGCATGACCGCCGCCGACTTGGTCACGTTCCAAGTAGGCGACCGCCTCCCGACTGACAACCCGGACGTGCAGGCATTCTGGGCTAAGTCCGCCAAGCCGGAGCCGGAAAAAGGCGCGAACGTGGCGGAGTGTCTGGTGACGGGCTTGGTCGGCCCGGTCGAGTCCAGCCTCCCCGGCCTGCTCAAGCGCATCCCCGGAGGGCAGTCGGCCGGTATCGCCCTGATTTCCGCCAACGCCGCTGCCTTCGAGTCCCACGGGTGGGACCGCGCCCAGACGTCGCCGATCTCACGGGAGGCGGCGGAGCAATTTACCAAGGCCCTGAACCGGCTGATTGAGGGGGAGCGCACCCACCTCACCATCGGTGGCCTCGTCTATGTCTTCTGGACCAAGAAAGGTGGTGACGACTTCTTCTCGGTCGCCCTGAACGACCCCAGCCAAGTGCGGGACATGATCCACGGGGTCTTCCAGGGCAAGCAGAGCCGTCTCGTCGAGTCCGACGACTTTTATGCCCTTGCCCTCTCCGCCATCGGTGGCCGGGCCGTCATCCGGGACTGGCTGCACACTACCGTCGGCAACGTCCAGAGGTGCCTAGATCGCTGGTATGAGGCGCAGGAGATGGTGCTGGTGGACGGCGCGGACGGCCCGCCGCTGGGCATCAAGCAGCTCGCCAGGGATCTGTACCGCGATCCCAACAAGGAGATGATCCCGGCCGTCCCTCAGTCACTCATCCGCATCGCCCTGCATGGCGGCCCGCTCCCGGAAAGCCTGCTCGCAAAAGCGGTGATGCGCTGCCGCGCCACCCGCCGTGTCACCCGCAACCGTGCGGCCGTTATCAAAGCCTGCCTCGTCACCGCCCCCTCGGAAAAGGAGAGACCACGACCCATGCCACAACTGGACCCCACCCAAACGGACCCCGCCTACCTGTGCGGGCGGCTGCTGGCCGAACTGGATGCTATCCAGTTCGCGGCCCTCGGTAAACTCAACGCCCCACTCGTGGACCGCTATTTCGGGGCGGCCTCCACTGCCCCCGCGACGGTCTTCGGCCTGCTGCTGACCAGCGCCAGCAAGGCGCACTTCCCCAAACTGCGTAAGACCAAGCCGGCCGTCTATCACGCCTTGCAGAACCGCCTGGAAGAGATCATCAATCTCCTGAACGCGCACTCGGTGGACTCAAGCCCGCCGAAGCCGTTTCCAGCGACCCTGACTTTACAAGAACAAGGCTTGTTCTCGGTCGGCTATTACCACCAAAGGGCCGCCGACCACAAAGCAAGGCTGGAAGCCGCCGCGCGTGTCGCGGCCGGAAAAGCCGACCCGCTTGATGCGGAACTTGCGGCTCTACCCGCCGCCGCCGATGACACGGACGACGAGACTGACCCTGCCACCGCAGAGGATTGACTCAGAGGAGAACCGACATGATTGATTTGACCAAATCCGACTTCCAGCACTGCCTGGACCCGAACCGCCGCCACGACTTCATCCTGCTCTTCGAGGTCACCGACGGCAATCCCAACGGCGACCCGGACGCCGGCAACATGCCCCGCGTGGACCCCGAGACCATGCACGGCCTCGTCACCGACGTCTGCCTCAAGCGCAAGGTCCGCAACTACGTCGCCCTGACCAAGCAGGACGCAGACGGGAAGCCGGCGGACGGCTATGGCATCTTCGTGGAAGAAAAGGGCGTCCTCAATCGCCAGATCGAGGCGGCCTACAACGAAATCAACATCGATCTGTCCG
>JAYTRQ010000150.1:0-2103 GCA_043746125.1 Armatimonadota bacterium
GGCGTGTCGAAGCCAGTCGGCGTGTCGAAGCCAGTCGGCGTGTCGAAGCCAGTCGGCGTGTCGAAGCCAGTCTGTTGGTCACTGGGGTCGCTCCACGCCCGCCGCCGCCCATCCTGCCAGCAGCATTGGGGCCAGGAACACGCCCCCCGCCTGATAACCGATGAAGGTGGCGAGGATCAGGATCGGGCCAGGGGCGATATAGCCGAAGCCCACGGCGGCGGCGAACGTCTGTGGGCTGACCCACCCCGCTGCCACGCTCACCCGTTCGATCAGCGGCAGGGCGGCCTTGCCGCCGCCGAACGCGGCCAGGCTGATGACCAGGAAGTGGCTGAACAGACTCCAGAGCAGGTGGTCGTTCATGCCCTCGGCCTCCTGGCCTCGCGTACGACGCCCAGCAGCCCTGCCAGGGCCACCAGCAGTGCGGGGTTGAGGTGGAGGCGCACCGAGCCGAGGAAGACCAGGACGGCGACGGCCACGCCGCCCCAGCCCCGAAGGGTCTTGCGCCCGAGCGTCAGCGTGGTCGCGGCGATCAGGCCCACGGCGGCGGCGGTCAGCCCCTGCAAGGCGGCGGGGACGCCATGAAGCGGGCGCAGGACGTGGTAGGCGACGGCGAAGGCCAGCATGACGCCGAAGGCGGGCAGCAGGAACGCGGCGGTGGCCGTACCCATGCCCGCCGCACCGCGCAGCCGCCAGCCGAGGAAGGCGACCACCTGCACGTTGGTCGAGCCTGGCAGGAGGTTGACGTAGGTCAGGGCCTGGGTGATGTCCGACGGGGCCAGCCAGCCGCGCCGCTGGGCGAGGTCCCGTTCGAGCAGGGCGACGGTCACGGCCTGGCCGCCCCATGCCTGCGCCCCCAACCGCAGGAACGCCCAGGCCATAACTGGCAGCTTGGGGTGCTCTATCAGAACGACACGCCGTACTTGAGTTTGACCTGGGAGAACTGGTCGTTGGGGCTGCCGTGCTGAATGTGGCGGAAGAAGGACAGGCTGAGGGTGCGGCCCTGCGGTAACTGACGGATGACGGCGTACTCCTGTTCCTCTTTCTCGCTCGGCTCGGGGTCCAACTCCCCGAAGTTCTCGTAGCGGTGGTAGGTCGCCTCCGCCGTCCAGTTCGGCTGGAACAGGTAATCGAGGGCCGTCGCCGAGTCATAAAACAACCGCCCGCCCCGCAGCCGCTTCTCGGCGGAGACGTTCGGGGTGAGGGTGAGGGACCTCGAAAGAGGCACCTTGGCCGTCAGGGTCAGGATGCCCCAGTAGTACGAGTCGTGGAAGCGGAAGTTGTCGTGGTGCAAGAGCGCGGACGACAGCGAGAAAACCTTCGAGAGCGGGACCGTGTAGGTTCCCTGAACCTCCAGCTTGTGCTCGTTGATGTTTTGGCTCAGGTTACCGGGCGGCAACTGGTTGTAGGAGCCTTCGTAGTAGCTCTCGACACGCAGGTCGAGCACCTGGCCGTGGGGCAGGGCGTAGTCCAGGGTCAGTCTCGAATTCAGGGACGGCGCGGGCCTGCCCAGCGTCGAGATGTTGAAGGTCGAGAGGAAGTTGCCCGTGAGCGCGGGTCCCGCGGGCACGGTGTTCGGCGCGGTGCGGACGACAGACGGCGACTTGGTCTTCTGAGTGCCCGTGTCTGAGCCTGGGGCCGCTTTGTCCTGGGCCTGGGCGACAGAGGACAGGCCCAGCATCGGCAGGAGAAGCGGCAGGAGCCGCACCGGTCGGGGAAGTCTGACAAGAATCATTTCTGGTCCGGGTCCTTCTGGTCGGGGGAATGGTCTGGAGCGGGTCCTTTGGCGTCTGGGTCCTGGTGTTTGTCCTTGTCCCCTTTTTCCTCCTCGCTACGGCCCGTCACCAGGCCCCGCAGGAACGGCGGCACGCCTTCATCCCCGCTCTGACTGATCAGCCATCTCCAAGCCCCCAGGCCCAACAGCGCGGCGATGCCCCCGTAGAGGAAGCTGCGGCGAGACATCTGGCGCATCTGGCCCTCGGCCTGCGGGTCGGGTTCGGGGGCCGTGCGCGGCAGCGGCGGTTCGTCTGGGGCGACGGGGACTGCCCCCGTCGCCGCTGCCGTGGGCAGGACCGGATCGGCGGCAACGGCCCCGACAGGCACAAC
>JAYTRQ010000151.1:0-2102 GCA_043746125.1 Armatimonadota bacterium
GTGCAGGCTTTGGGTGCGAACGAGTTGCAAGGCCTGGTGGTACAGAACCCGTTCAAGATGGGTTACACGGGCGTGATGACGGCCGTAGACGCCGCTCAGGGCAAGCCGGTCGCTAAGACGATCGACACGGGTGTCGCTCTGGTGACGCCGGAGACGCTGAAGGACCCGAAGCTTCAGGACTTCCTGAACCCGCCGATTGACCAGTATCTGAAGTAGGTACCCACCCCGGCACAAGTGCCTTCCTCTATCGTTTCTAGGTCGGGTGCAGCTGCATCAGGGAAGGCGCTTGTGCCGGATGAGTTCAGGACACACTTTTATGAGCGTAACCACCACGCCCGAAACACGGAGCGATGAGCAGGCCACCAGGGCACGCTCGGGCCGGCAACTGATGGCGTTGCTAGGCCCATTCATCGGGCTGGCCCTCGTCATTCTGCTGTTTTCCATCCCGCCTGCCATCCGCCCGACGTTTCTGAGTGTAGACAACTTCCGGGGCGTCGCCGCCCAGACCGTCATCGTCGGGCTGGGCGCCCTAGGCATGACGCTGATTATCATCAGTGGCGGCATTGACCTGTCGGTCGGCTCCGTGCTGGCCTTAACCAGCGTGGTTGTCGCTCTGTTGCTCAACAAGCACGTCCCGCCCGCCCTTGCCGTGCTGGCCGCCGTCGCCCTCGGCGGCGTGGCCGGGGCGATCAACGGGGCGCTGATCACGAGCCTGCGCGTCACGCCCTTTATCGTCACGCTGGGAACACTTGGCATCGCGCGGGGCGTGGCATCGTGGCTGGGGAGCGAGCAGGCGGTCAACGCGCCGGGTGGGTGGATCTCAAGCCTGGCCGCGACCCAGCCGGACCCGGCCTGGCTCCAGGTCTCACCCGGCGTCTGGATCACCATTGTGCTCGGCTTCATGACGGCCATTCTTTTGCGGGCAACCGTGTTCGGGCGTTATGTGATCGCCATCGGCAGCAACGAGGTCACGTCCCGCCTGTCCGGCCTGCGCGTGGACGCCCTGAAGGTAAGTATCTACGCGCTGGCTGGGTTGTTCTTCGGCGTAGCCGGGGCCTTGCAGTTCGGGCGTCTGAGCCAGGGCGACCCGACTGTGGACGTCGGGGCCGAACTGGACGTCATCGCCGCCGTGGTCATCGGCGGCGGCAGCCTGTCGGGGGGCGAAGGGTCCGTGCTGGGGTCGCTGCTGGGGGCGCTTATCATGGCGCTCCTCCGCAACGGATCGCAGCAGATGGGCTGGCCCTCGTACGTGCAGCAGATCATCATCGGCGTCGTGATTGTCGCCGCCGTCGCGCTGGACCGGCTGCGGCACCGAGCGTGACGGAATCCCCTCCCCGACCGCTCCGCGTCCACCCAAAGCACTGGTGCCTCGAAGGGTCCCCACGATTAAATATGAACGACTACGAAAGTGCGACACATGGCAACCATTGAACAATTCGGTATCTGCCCCGACAGCGGAGAAGATGCGACGCTCGCCGTCCGGGATGCACTGCAGGCCTGCCGCGACCGCAAGAATCCGTGTCTGATTTTCCCGCCTGGGTGCTATGACTTCTGGCCGGACAAAGCCACGGAGCGCACCCTCTTTATCTCCAACAATACGGAAGGATTGAAGCGGATTGCGTCTCCTTTGTTTAACTTCGGGTAGTGGCGTGTTCGGTATTGTTGTGGTAAACTCCCAGCATGGTTATCGAAATCCTCCTCTGCCGCAAGTGCCAGAGCCAGAACGTCATCAAGCATGGGCGCGATAGGCGCGGCATCCAGCGCTTCCTCTGCCATGACTGCCGCGCTACCTTCCAGAAGCCCGAAGACGACCGGGGCTATACCGAGGACTTCAAGTGCCGGGTCCTTGCCGCCTACCAGGAACGGGCGTCCATGCGCGGGGTCAGCCGCATCTTCGGCCTCAGCCGCATCTTCGGCCTCAGCCGCATCTTCGGCCTCAGCCGGGAGACGCTGGCCGACTGGCTAAAAAAAGCCAGGGCCCTGCCGCCCTTGAGCCGGACGCTACGCCCGGCGACTGAGGGCGACGTGCTCGAACTCGACGAGCTGTGGTCGTTCGTGGGCCAGCGCAAGAACAAGCGGTGGGTCTGGCTGGCCCTGTGCCG
>JAYTRQ010000152.1:0-6715 GCA_043746125.1 Armatimonadota bacterium
ATGTCGTAGACGTCCATTCGTTCGTCAAGACGCTCTACTGAGGCAACTTTGTGGTTGTAGTTGGCGACTGCTTCACAGGCGCGAACCTTATCACCCTCAAAGTAGCGCTGGCAGAAGGTCTCGAAGCTGAGGAGCGATTTATCGCGGGTTGCCAGGCGATGTGCTCGGTAGCCTACAGCATCGACGTCTTGAGCAAGCGAGAACGGCTTTAATGCCTCAACGCTTTTACGGTAGTAGGTCTGATCTAAGGCAACACGCCTTTTGGCACGGAATTCCGGCGTCCATTGCTCACGGGTTTTGCCCCTCCGCCACTCGCGTAGGTCCACATCCTGCCACTGCTGCTTCGCAGCGTCGGAGGCAGCCCGTCGAAACTCCGGGTGTTCCGCGAAATACGTTGTGACACGTTCTGACTGGGCTTTACGGTGGGCCTTATCCGCCCAATACTGCCGCTGGGCTTGATCTAGCTGGTCTGCGTTGAGTGCTCTGTACTCTGCGCTCCTGTCGTAGAACTCACGCCACTTTGCCGCCATGAAAGCTTTGTAGTCTTCGTCTTCCCACTGCGCCTTGGCCTGATCGGAAAGAAGTTGGCGCGTCTCCGGCTCCTGCATCCGCCGACTCATTCCGGTTCGGAAGGCTTGGCTTCGGCGGATCTCGCGGCACTTCTCCACAACGTCCGGGCGATGCAGTGTCTGTCCGACATGGAGGCGATGCAACGCAAGATGCTGATCCGCCGGCAGACGCAGGATGTTCGTCGGGTCGTTGTTGAGTTTGTTGAAATCCAGGTGATGACAATGGTCACCGTCAGCCTTAGCATAAACACCTTGCCAGCGGTTGTACCAATCTGCCAAAGTGTGCGTGAACAGCCAGCGGTCTGAACGCGGGTCCCAGGTCATCTCGTAGCCATCAATCGTGATGCCGGCGTCTGCCTTATCCGAGAACTTCCGGTATAACGGCATCAGTGAGTCGCCAGCAGTAAGGTCGGCGGCCGGAACGTAGCTTCCATCGCGCCGCATAAAGCGATGATCCGGGGTGCAGACGATAGCCTCGCCATTGTCTAGTGTGACACGGATGACCTGCGCGTCGTTCTTAGTGACACGAGCATGAATAGCTCGCTCTAAGCCGACCTTGCCGTCGTGCCTGATTGTGTAGCAGAAATGCTCTTTGCCATCCGCCTGTTCGGCCACCAAGTCTTCGAAGCTAATTGAACGACCATCCGCGAGCGCCACCAGTGTGGAACCCGAAAAACAACCGCCGGCAGAATCGCCCTCGACCAAGAAAAGTTCACACTTTTTCGGGTCGCGCTCGGTGCAGTCAGCCAGCTTGCCGGGGAGGTTCGAGTTCTCCAGGCTGGATTGGCGTTTGATCAGGTCGGCGGCCTTGCGGGCAGCGTCGCGTGCGCGCTGGGAAGTCAAAGCTTTGTCCACGATACGCTTGGCGATGCTCGGGTTCTCTTCCAGAAACTGGGTCAAGCCCTCGCCCATGATCGAGTTGACGATGCCTTCGACCTCCGAGTTGCCGAGCTTGCCTTTGGTCTGGCCCTCAAACTGCGGCTTGAATAGGCGCACGGAGATAACGGCGACTAAACCCTCGCGGACGTCGTCGCCACTCAGGTTTGTGTCTTTCTCTTTCAAGGCCCCGGACTTGCGGGCGTACTGGTTGATGACCCGCGTCAGCGCCGTGCGGAAGCCCGAGAGGTGCGTCCCGCCTTCTTTGGTGTGGACGTTGTTCGCGTAGGAAAGCACCGTTTCCGTGTAGGTGTCGTTGTATTGAAAGGCGATCTCCGCCTGAACGTCGTCCCGCGTCTTGATGAAATAGATCGGTTCGCCGATGCCAGTTTTGTTCTCGTTAAGATGTTCCACCAGCTCGTAAATGCCACGCTCGTAGTGGTACGTAACCGGCTCCACCTCGCTCATACGGTCGTCGAAATGGATCGTCGCCTCCCGGTTGAGATAACAGGTGTTTCGAATGCGCTCTTCAAAGACTTCGGGCTTATAGGTGAACTCACCGAAAATCTCCGTGTCGGCCAGCCAGGTCAGCGTCGTGCCGTGGCTGTCCGATTCGCCGATCTCCGTCAGCTTACCCGTGGGCTTGCCGCGCTCACAGCGCAGCTTGTACTTCTTGCCGTTCTGCTCGACTACGGCCTCACACCACTCCGAGAGGAAGTTGACACAGGACAAGCCGACCCCATGCAGACCACCGGAAACCTTGTAGCCACCGTCGCCGAACTTGCCGCCCGCATTGAGCTTGGTCATCGCCAGCTCAACTCCGGTGAGGCCCGTCTGCTTGTTGATTCCGGTGGGGATGCCGTGCCCATTGTCTCGCACCGAGATGGACTTGTCTGGGTTCAAGCTCACCCAGATCTCGGACGCCCGGCCAGCTAGGATCTCGTCCACGCTGTTGTCCACGATCTCGTACATCAGGTGGTGCAAGCCCTTGGCGCCAGTGTCGCCGATGTACATGGCGGGCACCTGACGCACGTGTTCGACGCCTTCCATCAAGCGCAGCTTGTCGGCCGTGTACTCGCTGGTGACGTGGCTCATCGCTGCGCCGTCTGACTCCCCATTGCTGAGGATGTCGATCACGACCTGCCGCCCGGCCGTGTCCAGCAGGGCTGTCTCGCCATTTTGACGATTCCCCAGCCCGTCCAGCTCCACCGGCTCCGAGCGCTCGGTCTCCTTGCCCAGCAGCGAGACCTTCAGTGCATCCTGTTTTGCCTTTGCCAATTCTGTTCTCCTACACCAAGTCGTGTCTTTGTTGCAGCATCTTTGTTATCAACAGGTAGTAGTTATTTGCTGAAAAACCGTCCTAATTATAGCATATTTGGGCCACCCAAGTCAAGCGAATAGGGGTAACAAAGGCTCTTCCCTGGGAATAGAGGTCTATGATCTCACCGAACAACCTTGCCAACTTCTTCGACCAATTTTTAGAGACGGATAAGTACACCGACGAGCCGCCGACGGTCTTCCGCCCCTTCGGCCGGTCGGTCTCTCGGCTCGGCCTGGCTCTGGAGCCATGGCCCGGCCTGCGGGTCTGGACCGAAACGCAGCGGCTGGACGCCGTGTTCCTGCACCGACCGTTCAAGCTGGACGTGGACGCCCTGCCCGACGAGGTCGGTGTCCTGGCCTCGCACCTTCCCTTTGAAGAACGGCTTGCCTTGGGATACAATCTACGCCTGGCCGACGCGCTGGGCATGACGCAACTGCAGCCGCTGGGCTGGCGCAAGGGCCGGCCCTTGGGGATGCTGGGGGACGTGCCGCCGCAGACGGTTGGGGCCTTCTACCACTCGGTCTCAGACACGTTCGGCGGGCGCGACGACGCCCGGACGTGCGAGAAGAACGAGGTGACACGAGTGGCCGTGGTGGGCACAATGACGACCGAGTTGATGCGCGAGGCATCTACGCGAGGGGCTGAGGTGTATGTGACGGGCCAGATGCGCCAGCCCGCCCGCGAGGCGCTGATTGACACCGGACTCGGCCTGGTCGTGGTGGGACACCGCAGGAGCGAGGAATGGGCCTTGCGGACGCTGTCCCATGTACTGCGGGAGCGATTCGCGAACCTGACAATCGTTCTGCCCCCCCCACGCTACAAGACGGAAGCCCTCGCCGCTCCATAACGGAGTTGCGAGGGCTTCCTCGAGCTTCTGCCTTACTGGAGATCGGCTCCAGGGGCAGTGATCAAGCTCTTCATGGTCTTGATCCTCCCTTCGGGGGGACGCGGGGATTTTGGATGTGCGTCCCCACCTTTCGTATCGCTTGGAACAAGGATTCTGATAAAGAACCCACCCGGCGCTCCGCGCCTTCCCTCCCGGAGCGGGAGGGGGAGGAGTTTCAGAAGGGGACAGCTCGCCCTTCCTGTCACTTCTCCTAGCCCTCCCGCTCCGGGAGGGAAGGCGCGGAGCGCAGGGTGGGTTACAAATCCACGTTCGCCACCAGATCGTTCAGCGCGTTCTGCGCCTGGGCTAAAGCAGTCTGGAGCGTGGCCTTCTGCGATTTTAGCATCTCCAGCCGCGTTTCCTGGGTGTCCAATTCGCCTGCGTAGCGGACATACAGGGCGGCATTCCGATCCAGCTCGCGCATATTGTTTCGGATGCGCTCCTGGCCCTGCGTGATCGCCTGAGTCTCTCCGTCAATGGCCGCGATTTTGGACTGAAGTTCAGAAACGCGGGCGCGGCGGGCGAGGATGTCCTTCAACGCGGCCTTGACAGCCGGGGAGGCGTCGCTGCCGTTGAGGGTGAACAGGAACGTATCCGGGTTGGTCTGAAGCAGGTCATAGGTCGTGACGTCCGGGTAGGCCTCGCGGACTAAAAGCTTGCGGCTCTCGTGGGCGGCGACGGGTAGGTCAAAGCGGTAGACGTCAGCCGTCCGCTCGGCCGCTGTCTTGGGTTCCAGCAGGGTCCAGTCCTTGCCGTGGTAGGGGTGTTCGATGACGACCAGGCGCGGCGCGGCGCTGTTGTTCTTGAGGGTGTAGGTGCGTGACTGCTCCCGGTGCATCTTGACGACGAGATTGCCTTGATAGAGCTTCACCAGGAAGACCGCGCCCTTGTCCTGTCCGCTTTCCACGCCGGCATCCAGCGCGAGGTCCATGGCGTAAGAAATCAGCCGGGTCTGACCCGGTTCGGTGTCTTGCACCAGGGCGTCGCCGACGTAGGCCGTGCCGACGTCGCCCGCGCCCTCGTCGAAGACCGTCAGCGGCCCGCCCATCAGGTGCAGGCCGGATGTATTTTTGACCCGCGCCCCGAGCAGCGGATGGTCCGCCTGGACGTTGGGGTTGAAAATGGAGACGGCCTGGGCCGAGATGGGGCTGGCGAGAAACGGGATCAAGGCCGACTTCTGCCGGGGGATGGACACCGGGGTTGCGATGCGATAGGTGAACAGGGCCGTGCCGAGCTGCGCCCCGCTGGACTTGAAGCCCGCGTTAAGGATGCCCTGCGAGAGCGAGGCGTCGCTGGGGGCTTTGTAGTTGAGGAGGCCGGTGGACTGGTACGTGTTGTTCGGCTGTGACTTTTCGCGCCGCTCGTCCAGAGCCGTGACCGTCTGCGACGTGCTTGTGCTCGTCGGCCTGTTGGCGGGCGCATCTATGCCGCCTACCACACCCTCATCCCGGTCCAGACTGCCGCCATACGTCTGCGGCGTGGACGACCCGACCACCGATGCCTGCACGACCGGGCGGGGCAGGTACAGGGGCGTGTACAGGTCCTGGATGAACGAGATAGGCCGGCCCGATACCAGCGTCAGCCGGACGCCGTTCCAGTCTTCCTGGCCCGTGTTCTGGACACTCGCCCAGCCTTGCAGGACGGGCTGCTTCCCCAGCACCAGCCGGTACGAACTCTGCCACAGGGGGGCTTCGGTCAAATAGCCGACCAGCACCTTGCGCCGGCCATGCCCAGAGAAACTCAGAGTCAGGGGCCGCTTGCTGGCGTCGCGGCTTAACGCGACAGCCGCGAGGGCGGAGGCGAGTTCACCGCGCAGGGCCGGATCGTTGATTTGTGTGTCCGTGACGGCCGCGAGCGGGATGGTTTTCAGTCCGCTCTCGGACAACAGCGTCAGGAACGATTGTTGCGTCGTGCCGCCGCCCGGCAGCCCGATGGCCTGTGTCTGGGTCCCGACCACCGTGCCCGTCACAGTCTTCAACCCGGCTGCGTCACCGTAAGTGACCGCGACCTCCGCCCCGCGCATCCGGTTGAGCAGGGTGGCAGGGTCCGGGTTATCGCTGACGTCCACAGAGAACGCCTGCAGCTGCTTCCCGAGGGGGTCCAGCGCCCCATACGTGACCGGCCGGATCGTGCCGCCCCCGCCATCCAGCAGGACCAGCGATTTCAGGACGTCATTGACCTCGCCCACGGGGAACAGCAGAGTCTGGGACGCCTCCCCGTCCACCTGTCCTCCCCGTTCAAAGTAGCCGACGCCACTGGTGTAGAGCGTCACGCCCGTGACGGGCAGAGTGGCCGGACCAGGCGGAATGGCGGGCACCTCGGCCTGGGCAGCGGTCGTGAGGGCAGCCAGCATCAGGCAGGGAACGAGATGAGGGGCGGCAAGGGTGCGGGGGCGCATGGCAGGACTCCTCACGGGCGACAGTGTGGCCGACGATTCGGCAGACGTACGTTACGCCAGGGAAGGGGCGGAGTCCTGCATGGAGGAGAAGAACTCCCTTACGGCAAGCCGGGGAACAGGGTCGGGGCAGACAGGGCGCTCAGGGCGGCCGTGACGACAATCAGGGCCAACAGGCGGAGCAGGGTGAAGCGGCTGTCAGGGCGATCTCGTCGGAAAACGACGGTCGCCGGGCGGTGAGCAGCGGCGGACTTGAGGCGGCTCGTCAGAATGTCCCGAAGGGCGAAGTTCGTTAGATTTCTCATCCCACTGTTCTTTCCGTTAAATCGCTTCCGATCACGGTGAAGCGCCTTCGAACAAGGCGTCCCTACCTCATTCAACGATATTCATACCAAATTAGTTCCTTGCATAAACCGTGCCAAGTGCCTCACCATTCGGTTTTGCCTTCCAAAATTGTGGACAGGTTGCGGAAGAGGGCGAAACTGGCTATAATACCAGACTATTACTGCAAGCCCCCGGCCCCTGCCCTCTTCACTCCATTCTTCCAGCCGGGGCGGAAAGAGACACGTGTCCGAACTAGACAACTCCGATAAAAATTCGGACAGCGCCGCCCCGGAGGGGGAGCCGCTGCTCGACATCAACGGCAACCCGATCCCACGCAACTGGAA